>NZ_JBNCKT010000048.1:0-40632 GCF_049841675.1 Micromonospora sp. DT4 | reverse complement strand
GCGGTGCGCGCCGGCCGTGCGGTGCGCGCCGCGCCGGCCGTGCGGTGCGCGCCGGCCGTGCGGTGCGCGCCGCGCCGGCCGTGCGGTGCGCGCCGGCCGTGCGGTGCGCGCCGCGCCGACCGTGCGGTGCGCGCCGCGCCGACCGTGCGGTGCGCGCCGCGCCGACCGTGCGGTGCGGGCCGGCCGTGTGGTGCGGGCCGCGTCGGCCGTGCGGTGCGCGCCGCGTCGGCCGTGTGGCGCGGGCCGCGTCCTCAGAGCCCTCCGGTCACCCCGGGCGTGACGGCCTCGCGTTGCGGGACGTCGGTGGGGGTCGTGCCGGCGGTGCGGGTGCCGCGCAGCAGGGCGGCCATCGTGGCGGCGACCACCACGGAGCCGATCGCGTAGCCGAGTTCGACCCGGAGCACGGTGGCGACCGGTGCGAGGGTGGCGGCGACCAGCGCGGCCACCCCGACGGCCCAGGCGACGGCCTGCGCCCGGTGCCGGTCGAGGGCGAGCAGCGCCTGGCCGAGGACCATCGCCCAGAGGTAGGCGAGCGTGGCCGCGGCGAGCCAGGCGAAGTCGCCGTGGCCGAGGACGTCGGGCGCGTCGAACAGGGTCTGCACCAGCCACGGGCCGAGCAGGACGGCGAGCACGGCGCCGGTGAGGCCGAGCGCGGTGACGATGCCCAGGGCGCGGCGCAGGAGGCTGTTGAAGGCCGCGCGGTCGCCGGTGGCGGCGGAGGTGGCGAGGCCGGGCAGCAGGGACGCCTGGAGTGAGGCGAAGACGAACAGCGGAATCCGGACGAGCACCAGAGCGGAGAGCAGCGCGCCGGCGGTGGCTACGTCGGAGGGGTCCAGGATCTGGACGTTGATCACGCCGATGTTGACGACGACCTGGGAGAGCAGGCTGGACGTGATGAGCAGGCCGAGGCCGCGCAGGAACGCGGCCCAGGCGACGGGCACGCCGCCGCCGACGGCCCGTAGCACCGGCCCGGCGGTGACCGCCACGCCGATCAGCGGTGCGGCGATCAGCACCGCGCCGAACCAGACGGGGGAGGTGACGCCCGTCAGACCGAGCAGGGCGACGAGCGCGATACGCAGGCCGCCGTCCACGCCGAGTTGGGTGCCGTACCAGGGGAACAGTTGCAGGCCGGAGAGCACGCCACGGGTGGTGTGCGCGACGGCGAGCGCGGCGAGCGACCCGATCAGCACGGCGACCATGCGGTTGTCGCCGGCGAGGAACCGGTCGGCCAGCGGGCCTCGGGCGGCGATGATCAGCGTGACGACGGCGACGAGCAGGCCGAGGGCCAGGGCGGCCCCCCGGGCCAGCACCGGCCCGGGGGTGAGGCCCTGGCTGCGCCGGCCGGCGACGAGCCGGGCGACCTCCTGTTCGACGGGCATGAACAGGCCGATGCCGAGGGTGAAGACGATCGTCCAGAGCGCCGCGAGCGACGAGTAGTCGGCCTCGGTGAGGCTGTGCCCGGCGACGGCCAGGTGGACGTAGGAGGCGAGCCCCAGCAGGGCCAGGCCAGCGCCGACGGCGACGGTGCCCGGTGGGACCAGACTCAGCAGCCGCCGGATCACCGGCGAATGAGCGCCAACGTGAGGACGGCGAAGGCCCGACCGAGGTAGATCATGGCCTTGGCCGGGGAGTGGCTGGGGGTGCCCGCCATCCGCTTGCGCATGGCCACCGGCACCTGGCGGATGGTGTAGCCCCGGCGGGCCGTGTGCACCAGCGTCTCGACCGTGTCGCCCAGGTACTCCACCGGGTACCAGGTGGCGAACATGTCGATCACGCGGCGGTTGGCGGCCCGGAACCCGGAGGTGGTGTCGGTGAGCTTGGTGCGGGCGACGCGCGAGAGGACGCCGGAGAGCATGACCATGGCCCAGCGGCGGGGGCCGCGGACGCTGTAGTCGCCCTCGCCGGCGAACCGGGCGCCGATCACCAGGTCGGTCTCGTCGAGCAGGTCGACGAGCTTCGGCACGTACCGGGGGTCGTGCTGGCCGTCCGCGTCGATCTGGATGGCCACGTCGTAGTCGTGGTCGCGGGCGTACCGGTAGCCGAGGCGCATGGCGCCGCCGACGCCGAGGTTGTACGGCAGCTTGGCGACCCGGGCGCCGGCCGCCGCGGCGACGGCGGCGGTGCGGTCGGTGGAGCCGTCGTCGACGACCAGCACGTCGACGCCGGGCAGTTCGCCGCGGACCTCGCCGACGACGTCGGCGATCGAGCCGGACTCGTTGAGCGCGGGGATGATGATCAGGACCCGCTTGCCGTTAACCATCGTGCGACACCAGTTCGTCTCGGGCCGCCCGGTCCGCGTCGATCTCGGCGCGTAGCAGGGCGAAGTCTTCTGCCAGGGTGCGGGTCTCTTCCTCCAGGGCGCTGACCTCCCAGCTGAGGTGCACGCAGACCAGCAGCAGGAAGACGATGCCGAGGAAGAGCACGAGGCTCACGCCGGACTGGACGCCGAGCAGCTCGGCGACGTTGTCCAGCAGGCGGGGGAAGAGCGACAGCGGAATGACGATCACCAGGACGCAGAGCCAGAGCATGCCGTACTTCTCGCGGAGCTGCCGGCGGCGCAGCAGCTCGACGATGGTGGCCAGCAGTATCAGGCCGGTGAGGCCGGTGACGAGGGTGAGCTTCATGCGACCTTCCACGGGGCGGGTGGAGCGGCGGAGGCGTACGCGGCGGCCAGGGGGATGCGCCTGCCCGCGAGGGGTGGCACACCAGCGGCGGCCCAACGGCCGTTCCCTAGCAGACTGTACGCCGGTCGGGGGACTAAACGGGGGGACTGATCGGTCGGGTCATGCGGTCGGCGCCGCCTTGAGCGGCTCCCACCAGGCGCGGTTGTCGCGGTACCACTGCACGGTCTGCGCCAGACCGTCGGTGAGGTCGATGCTCGGGGCGTACCCCAGCTCTTGGTTGATCTTGGTGATGTCCAGCGAGTAGCGGCGGTCGTGGCCCTTGCGGTCGGTGACCGGGACGACCCGGTCCCAGCCGGCGCCGCAGGCCTCCAGCAGCAGGCCGGTCAGCTCCTTGTTGGTGAGCTCGGTGCCGCCGCCGATGTTGTAGACCTCGCCGGCGCGGCCCTTCTGCTGGACCAGCGCGATGCCCCGGCAGTGGTCGTGCACGTGCAGCCAGTCGCGGATGTTGCCGCCGTCGCCGTAGAGCGGGACGGTGCCGCCGTCGAGCAGGTTGGAGACGAAGAGCGGGATGACCTTCTCGGGGAACTGGTACGGCCCGTAGTTGTTGGAACAGCGGGTGACCACCACGTCCATGCCGTGGGTGCGGTGGTAGGCCAGCGCGAGCAGGTCGGAGCCGGCCTTCGAGGCCGAGTACGGCGAGTTGGGGGCGAGCGGCCAGGTCTCCGTCCAGGAGCCCTCGTCGATCGAGCCGTACACCTCGTCGGTGGAGACGTGCACGAAACGACCGGTGCCGTGGCGCAGCGCGGCGTCGAGCAGGGTCTGCGTGCCGAGCACGTTGGTGGTGACGAACGGCGCGGCGCCGGCGATCGAGCGGTCGACGTGTGATTCCGCCGCGAAGTGCACGATCACGTCGTGCCCGGCGACCACCTCGTCGACGACTGTCGGGTCGCAGATGTCGCCCTGCACGAACCGCAGCCGCGGGTCGTCGCGCACCGGGTCGAGGTTGGCCAGGTTGCCCGAGTAGGTGAGCTTGTCGAGCACGGTCACACCGGCCGGGTCGAGCGCTGGCACGCCCGCGGCCGTGCCACCGGGCACGCCCAGCAGCATGCGGACGTACTCCGAACCGATGAATCCGGCACCGCCGGTGACGAGGATCCTCACGGGTCCAGGAGTGTACGCGAAGCGGTCGGCAGGCATGTCGGCGGCGACCGCCGACATGCCGACGACTGGTTGCGGCTAAGCTCCCCCGGTGCGCGGAATCCTACTCGCCGGCGGTACCGGTTCCCGGCTCTGGCCGATCACCAGGGCAGTGTCCAAGCAGCTCATGCCGGTCTTCGACAAGCCGATGATCTACTACCCCCTCTCCACCCTGGTGATGTCCGGGGTGCGGGAGATCCTGGTGATCACCACCCCTGAGGACCAGGACCAGTTCCGTCGGCTGCTCGGCGACGGCAGCCAGTTCGGGCTGCGGCTGGAGTACGTCGAGCAGGCCCGTCCGGAGGGCATCGCCCAGGCGTTCGTGCTGGGCGCGGACTTCATCGGCGACGAGTCGGTGGCGCTGATCCTCGGCGACAACATCTTCCACGGCGTCGGCCTGGGTCGGCAGCTCGCCGCCCACGGTGACCTGGTCGGTGGCCGGGTGTTCGCGTACCCGGTGGCCAACCCGCAGGAGTACGGCGTGGTGGACTTCGACGCCGAGGGTCGGGTGCTCTCGATCGAGGAGAAGCCGGCCCGGCCGAAGTCCCGCTACGCGGTTCCCGGGCTGTACTTCTACGACAACCGGGTGGTCGACATCGCGGCCAAGCTCACCCCGAGCGCCCGCGGCGAGCTGGAGATCACGGCGGTCAACGAGACGTACCGGGAGACCGGCGAGCTGTCCGTCACGCTGCTGGACCGGGGCACCGCCTGGCTGGACACCGGCACGTTCGCCTCGATGATGCAGGCCGGCGAGTTCGTCCGGGTGATCGAGGAGCGGCAGGGCCTGAAGATCGGGTGCGTCGAGGAGGTGGCCTGGCGGGCCGGCCTCATCGACGACGACCAACTGCGGGCGCTCGCCGAACCGCTGGTCAAGAGCGGGTACGGCGGCTACCTTTTCGGTCTGTTGGCCGAGAAGAACGAGGCGCGGGTGGGCCGATGAAGATCCGCGAGCTGAGCATCGAGGGCGCCTGGGAGATCACGCCCCAGCAGCACGGCGACCCGCGCGGCATGTTCATGGAGTGGTACCGCTTCGACAAGCTCGCCGAGGCGGTGGGGCACCCGCTGCGCCTCGCCCAGGCCAACCTGTCGGTCTCCGCGCGCGGCGTGGTGCGCGGCATCCACTTCGCCGACGTGCCCCCGGGGCAGGCCAAGTATGTGACCTGCGCGCGCGGCGCGGTCCTCGACGTGATCGTGGACCTGCGGGTGGGCTCGCCGACCTTCGGCCGGTGGGAGGGCGTCCGGCTGGACGACACCGACCGGCGGGCGGTCTACCTCAGCGAGGGGCTGGGGCACGGGTTCTGCGCGCTGACCGACGACGCGACGCTGAGCTACCTGTGCTCGGCGACCTACAACCCGACCGGCGAGCACGCGGTGCACCCGCTCGACGAGGAGCTGGGCATCGAGTGGCCCGCCGAGGTCCCGCTGCTGTCGGCCCGCGACGATGCCGCGCCGACCCTCGCGCAGGCCCGCGAGAGCGGCCTGCTGCCGGAGTACGACGCCAGCCGGCGGTTCGTGGCGAGCCTCGGCCCGGACGGAATGTCGCACTCAACCGGTATGTGATCGCCCCTCGGGCACGATCTGTGGTGTGACAGTGACGAACTGGGCCTCCGGGCGGCTAATGTCTCATCATGGAGCGGCGAATCTTCGGCCTCGAGACCGAGTACGGCGTCACCTGCACCTATCGCGGGCAGCGGCGGCTGTCCCCGGACGAGGTCGCGCGATATCTGTTCCGGCGCGTCGTGTCCTGGGGTCGGTCGAGCAACGTGTTCCTGCGCAATGGGGCCCGTCTCTACCTGGACGTCGGGTCACACCCGGAGTACGCGACACCGGAGTGCGACTCGGTGACCGACCTGGTGGCCCACGACCGGGCCGGCGAGCGGATCCTGGAAGGGCTGCTCGTCGACGCGGAGAAGCGGCTGCACGACGAGGGCATCGCAGGTGAGATCTACCTTTTCAAGAACAACACCGACTCGGCCGGCAACTCGTACGGCTGCCACGAGAATTATCTGGTCTCTCGGCACGGGGAGTTCGGCCGGCTCGCCGACGTACTCATCCCGTTCCTGGTGACCCGGCAGTTGATCTGCGGGGCCGGCAAGGTGCTGCAGACGCCGCGGGGCGCGGTCTACTGCCTGTCCCAGCGGGCCGAGCACATCTGGGAGGGCGTCTC
The DNA here is from genome assembly GCF_049841675.1 of Micromonospora sp. DT4. Lineage (NCBI taxonomy): Bacteria > Bacillati > Actinomycetota > Actinomycetes > Micromonosporales > Micromonosporaceae > Micromonospora > Micromonospora sp. DT4. Next base: position 34,644 of record NZ_JBNCKT010000048.1, on the reverse strand, counting down.
CTCGGCGACGACCCGCAGTCGCCCGATCATCAACACGCGCGACGAGCCGCACGCCGACGCCGAGCGCTACCGGCGCCTGCACGTGATCGTCGGCGACTCGAACATGAACGAGGTCACCACGCTGCTCAAGGTCGGCACCGCCGACATCGTGCTGCGGATGATCGAGGCCGGTGTCGTCATGCGCGACCTGTCGTTGGAGAACCCGATCCGGGCGATCCGCGAGGTGTCGCACGACATCACCGGCCGCCGCAAGGTGCGGCTGGCCTCCGGCAAGGAGGTCAGCGCGCTGGACATCCAGCAGGAGTACCTGGCCAAGGCCACCGAGTTTGTCGAGCGTCGCGGCGGCGACCAGGCCGCCAAGCGGGTCGTCGAGTTGTGGGGCCGGGTGCTCAACGCGGTCGAGAGCGGTGATCTGGAGCCGGTCTCGCGGGAGATCGACTGGGTCAGCAAGCTGCGGCTGATCGAGCGGTACCAGCGCAAGCACGACCTGCCGCTGTCGCATCCCCGGGTGGCGCAGATGGACCTGGCGTACCACGACGTGCGCCGTGGCCGTGGCCTCTACGGCCTGTTGGAGCGCCGCGGCGAGGTGGACCGCGTCGCCACCGACCCGGAGATCTTCGAGGCCAAGGAGACCCCGCCGCAGACCACCCGGGCGCGGCTGCGCGGCGAGTTCATCCGGCACGCCCAGGAGAAGCGGCGCGACTTCACCGTCGACTGGGTGCACCTGAAGCTCAACGACCAGGCGCAGCGCACCGTCCTCTGCAAGGACCCGTTCCGCGCGTACGACGAGCGGGTGGAGCGGTTGATCGCCAGCATGTGACGGGTCCGCCGGCCCCGGCGGTGGTATCCACCGCCGGGGCCGGCGCAACCGGTAGGCTGGGCGCGCCATGACGACTTCCGGACCACCCGACCGCCCCGAGCGCGGCACCGAGCGGCAGAACTGGGTCGAACGCCGGCGGGAGAAGATCCGTGCCGAGATCGACCGCAACCGGCGCGGTGAGTACACCGTGCCGACCTGGGTGCTGGCCGTGGCGCTGGTGGTCATCGTGGGCGGCTGGCTCGCCCTGATCTTCCTGTCCTGAACCGCGTTGTCCCGGTCCGGTCAGCGCTCCGTGCCGTGCTCACCCTCTGTGCTGGCCGTAGTGGTCGTCGTGTCCGTGTCGATTGCCCAGTCGCCGTTGGCGGTCGTCTCGATGTGCACGTGTTCTCTCATGAGTGCGACACTACTGACCACTTGTCAGGAAACTGTGAGGCTCCCATAGGGATCCGATGATGGTTCGCCACGCCCCGCGACCCGTCCCGACCTCGTGTGTCGGTCACGAGGCGAGGTAGTCCCGGAACGTGTTCGTGGAGCAGTGGATCTCGCCTTCGCCCACGTGCGCGGAGGTGAGATCGTCCACGTAGCTGACCTGGTAGCCCACCGTCGCCAGCGCCTGGGTGGCGGCGGTCTCGAACACGTCGTGGCCGCCGAGCAGAGGGCCGTACGGTTTGGGCGCGACGTACCGGTTGCCGTTGACGACCAGCCCGTTGATCAGGTTGGGGGTCTCGCCGACGGCGTACCGCATGGCGTTGAGAGCAACGATCGCCTCGTCCTTCTCCGGTCCGTCGTCCATGCCGTCGATCGCGCTCTGTGCCAGCGCCCAGTCGAAGCTGCGGGCGGTGAACAGGACCGGAATCCGGACGATCCGGGACGCCGGCAGTCCCAGCGTGGTGATGTTCTGGTCGATCCGGCGGGCGGCGACGCGGTTGGTGTCGACGAACTGGTCGTCGGCGCGGAACTCGGCGACCGTACGCTGGTCGATGCGCTCGTCGTAGGGCCACTCCAACGTCGGCAGGTTGCCGTGCAGCTTCTCCTTCTGCGGCACGCCGGCCAGCATGGTGAGGCCGGCGGCCGGGTCGGCGACGATCGCCTTCCACCCGCTGTCGACGGGCAGGAACTGGATGAACTCGTCGACGTGCCCGACGGTCAGCCAGCCGGTGTCCACCGTGACCACGTCCTGCGCGCCCTGCGCCCGAAAGAACGTCAGGATTCGCGCCGAGGGAGTGCCGCCCACCACGATCGTCCCGTTCGGGTGACCCGGCGTGGGGGGCATGGTCTCCAGGTTGCCCATCGAGTCGTAGGTGTTGTCGTCGTCGCTGTCGGCCTCCGGCACGTCCGCGACGTGCACCACCGCCACGTCGCGTCCCCGCAGCTGCGTGTAGGCGACGCGCGCGGCCTGGCGGTGCCGGTCGTTTACGGAGGGCACGAGCACCCGCATGCCGTGCCCGTCGACCTTCTGGTACGCCGGTTCGAACAGGTCCTGCGTCCAGTTGTCGTCGGCGGTTGGCAGGGTGGTCAGCGGTGCCGCCTTGGCGACCTCGGCATGCCAGCCGCGGGTGTTCTCGTCATCCGACTCGGCGGCGAAGACACGTTGCAGTCGTTGCGTGTTGAGCTGAGTGAGCACGGGTGCCGCCCGCAGGCGTACCGTACGGGTGGTGGCTGCGCCCGCGACGGTTACGGTCAGGGTGACCACCGCCGTGCCGTCCCAGTCGGCCCGGTCCCGCACGACGTCGTGCCCTCCAGGCCCAGGTCGACGCCTCGGCGCAGCTCAGCGGCCGTCAGGACGTCCGCCACCTCCCAGCGGGCGCGTTTCACGAACAGCCGCACCCGGCCGCTCGTCGTCAACCTCGCGGTGGCGGTGGCCGGCGCGTCCAGCCACGATGTCACCCGCAACCGGAACAGGTCCCGCTCGTCCGCGGCACCGTTCACCACCGTGTCGGCGGCGTCGTTGCACCCGGCCAACTGCCGGTCGGCGAGGTCCTGCTCCCACCGGTGCGCCCGACGCAGGGCCAGGAAGTCCTTCTCGGCCTGTTCCTGGTCCGGCAGTTGGGCGAGAGCATCCTTCTCGTCGCTGAAGCGCTGCTGGTTGGCCTCCTCGCGGGCCACCGCCTCGCTCGTGATCCGCTGCGCCGCCGACCGGCAGGCGTTCGCGTCGTCATCGATGTTGGCCAGGAACATCCCGCCCGGAGTGACCTCCTGGAGTCCGGCGCCGATGCTGTCCGCGGCCGAGGCCGGAACGGGCGCAACGGTCAGAGCGACGGCGGCCATGCCGGCCACCGCCCAATTGGTGGATCGATTCATGGACGTGGACGCTAACGACGACTTGTCAGGAACCGGTCAGCGTTCGGTTGGGAACTGTTCGTGGATCGCCTCGCCCACCGTGGTCCGCCCGCATCCGGTGCCGGCGCAGGCCCGTACGCCTGCCCTGTGCGCCCCAGCCGGGCTCGGCCTGCCCTGTGCGCCCGCCCCAGCGGGCTCGGCCTGCCCTGTGCGCCGGTGCGGGCGAGTCCGACCGGGGACGTGCCCCGCAGCCTCAGCCATCGGCTGCTCGCGCAGAAGCCGCAGCGGTTCCCGGGCGGCCAGGTCCGCGTCGCCGACGTCACCCAGTTCGCTGCGGCCACCACGATCTGCGCCGCGCTGGTCGAGGTGGACCCGGGTGGGATGCGGGAGCTGCACTGGCACCCCAACGGCGACGAGTGGCAGTACTACCTCTCCGGCCACGGCCGGATGGTGTGTTCGCCAGCTCCGGTGTGGCCGGCACCTTCGACATGCGCGTCGGCGATGTCGGGTACGTGCCGTTCGCCTACGGGCAGCACATCGAGAACCTCGGCACCGAGCCGCTGGTCTTCCTGGAGATGTTCCGCAGTCTCCGGTTCGAGTCCGTCTCGCTGACGCAGTGGATGGCGAACACGCCACCCGAGGTCAGCGGGGACACCCTCAACCTGTCCCGTGAACTCAGCGAGGCCCTACCCCGCGACCAACGCCCGGTGATCCGCTGACACCCACGCTTCTCCCGTTGATCAAGAGGTTGGCATCGACGTAGCGCCGACGCGGATGCTGCCGCGTGCCTACGTACGGTTCGATTTTCGAGTTAGGGGAGGTGGGTTGTGGCGTGGCGGCCGGCTGCTGCGGCTGCCAGGAAGTAGGCGTGGTCGGCGTCCAGGCCACGGCCCATGGTGGACAGGGGCACGACGCTGGACCGCAGCGCGGCGTCGAGGCCGGCGGTGGGCACCCGGACGATCCGGTGCCGGGCCGCCAGCGGGGCCAGGGCCGCGTCGACCTCGGCGGCCAGGGCCGGGTCCAGGCCGTCGGGTACCGCCAGCTCCGCCGGGGCGAGTGCCACCCGGCCGTACGCGGTGAGGCTGTGGTGCGACACGCCGTTGTGCCGGTGGCGGGGGTCGGCGTCGGAGATGCGCAGCGAGCCGACCGGCCGGCCGCCGAGCGTGGCGATCGCGTTGACCGCCTCGCCGACGGCGACGCCGGAGAAGCCCCACCGGGTGCCCGTGCCCAGGTTGCCGGGCCCCTGTGCGACGATGGACACGTCGGCGCGCAGCACGTGCCGGGCGGCGAGCAGACCGCCGTGCAGGGTGGTCGCCTCCAGGTCGCCGCCGAACGCCTGCCCGACGGTGATCGTCCCGGCCAGTTCGTCGCGCAGACCCGCGAGGGTGCGGGAGAACCACGCCGGCAACGCCCCACCGTCGGTGAGCAGGTACGCGACCCGCGCCCGCGGGGCGTCGGCCCGGATGCCGGCCAGGATCGCCGGCAGCGCCGAGTGCAGGTCGGCGGTCACCACCGGCATGCCGCCCAGGTCGTCGGCGTCGGCCAGCACGGCGCGGTGCGGGGACGCCTCCTCGTCGACACCGAGCAGGATCGGCTGCAACGGGGTGTAGCGAGCCTTGACCAGGTGCCCGGCGTCGCGGGTGTCGCTGGCGTTTGGCGGGTCCGGGGGCAGCCGGTCAGGCAGCGCCACCACGAGGGCGTACCCGCCGGTGCCCAACCCCATCAGCAGCGCGCCGGCGTTGAGCAGCACCCGGTCGCCGGGCTCGGGCGTGCCGACCAGCTCGGGATAGGCCAGCGCCCGCATGCGCGTGCCGTCGGGCAGGTCGACGTCGAGTTCCACCGCCCCGGTCCACTGCCGCCGCAGCGCCGCCACCGTCCCCGTACGCCATCGCACCATGACGGGCACGCTAGCCGCGCGGGCGCGGCGGACCGCGACCGGGTTCGACGCCGGCCTGGATCAGGTCTGCTCGTCGCCGGGGGCCGCGGGCGGCGCGGCCTGGGTGTGTCGGGCGTTGCCGGTGGCGCCCGGCTGTGAGCGGGTGGGGTCGAGGAAGACGAACCGGATCTCCGGGTAGCGCTCGGTGAGTCGCCGCTCGGCCTCGTCGGCGGTGGCCTCGATCTGCGCGCCGGTGGCGTCGTCGCGGAAGTCGACCTTCGCGGCGACGAGGATGTCGTCCGGGCCGAGCTGCATGGTCAGTAGGGTGTCGATGCGCTCGACCTCGGGCAGGCCGGCCAGCTCCTGCTCGATCTCACGGCGCAGCCGTTCCGGCACGGCCCGGCCGACCAGCAGCGACAGGTTGTTGCTGGCGAGGATCGCGGCGACGGTCAGCAGCAGGAGGCCGATCAGGATCGACGAGACGCCGTCCCACACCTCGTCGCCGGTGGCGTGCGACAGGCCGACGCCCAGCGCCGCCAGCACCAGGCCGATCAGGGCCGCGCTGTCCTCCAGGAAGACGGCCTTGACGGTGGTGTCGGCGGTGAGCCGCAGGAACCGTCGCGGGGTGGTCTGCCAGCGCCGGGACTCGCGACGGACCTGCCGGACGGCCCGGGCCAGCGAGATCGACTCGATGACGAACGACACCGCCAACACGACGTACGACACGAGGTAGTCGCCGCTGTGCTCGTGCACGAGGATCGTCGTGACGCCGTGGGTGACGGCGAAGCCGGCGCCGGCGACGAACGTGAACATGGCGGCGAAGAACGCCCAGACGTAGCTCTCCTTGCCGTACCCGAAGGGGTGCCGCTTGTCGGCCGGGCGGGCCCCGCGCCGCAGTGCCTGGAACAGCAGCACCTCGGTGGTGGTGTCGGCGACCGAGTGCGCCGCCTCGGAGAGCATCGCGGCCGACCCGGAGATCAGCCCGGCGACCAGCTTGGCGATCGCGATGGCGAGGTTGGCGGCACCCGCGACGACCACGGTGCCGACGCTCTCGCTCTCGGTCTTCATCTCGCCCTGCGACATGAGGGCAACCCTATGGCCGTGGGCGACGGCGCGCCGGGGGAGGAGCCCGATCCGAACAAGTGTGCGGCACGCCCGCGTGGGTGCACGTTGCGGGCGCGTCGGCTGCTAGCGTCTACCGCGTGTCGCGGACCCGCACCGAACGCCTGGTCAACCTGGTGATCTGCCTGCTGTCCACGCGACGGTTCCTGACCGCCGCGCAGATCGCCGCGACCGTGCCCGGCTACGAGCACGATCCCGATGACGCGCGCGACCACGAGGCGTTCCAGCGCAAGTTCGAGCGGGACAAGGCCGAGCTGCGCGAGCTGGGCGTCCCGCTGGAGACCGGCACGGCCAGCGTCTTCGACGCCGAGCCCGGCTACCGCATCGCCCACCGCGAGTACGCGTTGCCCGACATCCCCCTCGAACCGGACGAGGCCGCCGCCATCGGCATCGCCGCCCGCCTGTGGCAGCACGCCGGGCTGGCCGCCGCCGCGTCGTCCGGGCTGGCCAAGCTGCGCGCCGCCGGGGTGGACGTCGATCCGCAGGCCACCCTCGGTCTGGAGCCGATGGTCACCGTCGACCCGGCGTTCGCGCCGCTGACCGCCGCCGCCCGGGACCGCCGCGAGGTCGGGTTCGACTACCGGGTACCCGACCGGGACGCCCCCAGCCGTCGCCGACTCCAACCGTGGGGCGTGGTCTGCTGGCGGGGCCGGTGGTATGTGGTCGGCCACGACCTGGACCGGGACGCCACCCGCTGTTTCCGCCTGTCCCGGGTGGTCGGCGCCGTCCGCGTGACCGGCGCGCCCGGCGCCTACCAGCCGCCGGCCGGAGAAGACCTGATCAGCCACGTGGCCCGCTGGTCCGGGCCGGTGGAGCGCACCGGTCGGGCGACCGTGCTGGCCGCGCCGGGTCGGGCCGCCGGCCTGCGCCGCTGGGCGGTGGAGGTGACCGCCGGGCCGGACGGGGACCGGCTGGTCCTGCCGTACGCCGACCCGGACGGTCTGGCCGGCCACCTCGTCGGGTACGGCCCGGACGTGCGGGTGCTCGACCCGCCGGAGGTCCGCGAGGCGGTCATCCAACGACTCAAGGAGATCGCGGTCCGCCACGACGAGCTGGCGGTTTCGGGAGGTGCCCGGTGACCCGCCCGCCCGCCCGTGCCGGTTCCCGGACCTCCGCCGACCGGCTGGCGCGCCTGCTCAACCTCGTGCCCTACCTGCTGGCCCGACCCGGCATCGAGGTCGCCGAGGCGGCCGGTGACCTGGGCGTCACCGAGCGGCAGCTCCGGGAGGACCTGGAGCTGCTGTGGGTGTGCGGGCTGCCCGGTTACGGCCCCGGTGACCTGATCGACATGGCCTTCGACGGTGATCGGGTGACCATCACCTACGACGCCGGTATCGACCGGCCGCTGCGCCTCACCCCCGACGAGGCCCTCGCGCTGGTGGTGGCGCTGCGGATGCTCGCCGAGACCCCCGGCGTCGCCAACCGGGACGCCATCGAACGGGCCCTCGCGAAGATCGAGGATGCCGCCGGTGACCTGGTGGGCGCTCCGGTCGCGGTCCGGCTGCCGGGGGACACCCGCCGGGTCGAGGCGCTGCGCGCCGCCGTGGAGGGCGGTAAGGCGCTGCGGATCACCTACTACACCGCGGCCCGGGACGAGACCACCGAGCGCGTGGTCGACCCGCTGCGGATGCTGATGGTCGGCGGTCGGGCGTACGTGGAGGCGTGGTGCCGGCGCGCGGAGGCGGTCCGGCTGTTCCGCGCCGACCGGATCGACGCGATCACCGAGCTGGATGAGCCGGCCACCGTTCCGCCGCAGGCCGTCCCGCACGACCTCACCGAGGGCGTCTTCCGGCCGTCGCCCGACCTACCGCTGATCACCCTGCGGATCGGGCGGGGCGAGCGGTGGATCACCGAGTACTACCCGTGCGAGCGGGTCGAGGCCGGCGACGGCGACCAGTGGCTCGTCTCGCTGCGCGTGACCGACCTGGGCTGGGCGCGGCGGTTCGTGCTGGGCCTCGGGCCGGATGTCACCGTGGTCGCCCCGGTCGAGCTGGCCGAGCAGGTCCGGGCCGCCGCGTCCGCCGCGCTCGACGCGTACGCGGTGCCCGCGCCGACGAGTGTGCCGCGGCGGCCGGAGGTCGACCCGGCGACGCCGGCACCCGTGGACACCGGCCCGGTCGGCGCGCCGTCGGGCGATCCGGCGGTGGCCGGCCGTACCCAGTAGGCTGGCCGGCGTGCTGATCTGGATCGTGCTCGCGCTGGTGCTGCTCCCGCTCGTGGCGCTCGCGCTGGCCGTACGTCCGGTGCTGGCCCGGCTGCCCCAGCTGCGCCGCGCCACCTTCGCGTTGCAGCGCCGGGCCGGGGAGGCGGAGGCGCTGCGGGAGACCGCCGAGGCGTTGCAGCAGCGCGCCGAGGGCGTCCAGCGCCAGCTCGACACCGCCCAGCAACGCCTTGAGCTGATCAAGGCCAAGCGCGGCTGACCGCGCCGTCGGCCGGTGTGGTTGACGGATCATCGCGCGTTGGTCAAGACTTCACCGGCTGGGCCGGCCCACCACCACCCGGCGGGTGGCATCCGGTCGATCCGCACGTACGATGGGTTGCGTACCACCCCCGGACACAGAGCGACTGGAGCTTCTCATGGGTGCCCTCAAGCCGTGGCACATCGCCGTTCTCGTGGTTGTGCTGATCCTGCTCTTCGGCGCGAAGCGGCTCCCCGACGCGGCCCGTTCGCTGGGTCGCTCGCTGCGGATCATCAAGGCCGAGACCAAGAGCCTGCAGGACGACGACCGCGACCTGGCCGAGAAGGCCGACGCGCAGGCCGGCTACCAGCCGCTGCCGCCGCACGCCGGTCAGCAGGCGCCGTACGCCGGGCAGCCGCAGCAGGCGCCGTACCAGCAGGCGCCGGCGCAGCAGCCGGTCGTCGACCCGGTGCACCGCGTCCGCGACAACTGACCGAAGGGCCTCAGCACCGTGGCCTTCGCCCTGCGTAAGCGTGGCCCGAGCGAGTTCGAGCGGGCCTCCGACGGCTCGATGACGCTCATCGAGCACGTCCGTGAGCTGCGCAACCGTCTTTTTCGTGCGTCGATCGGCATTGTGGTCGGCTTCGGCTTCGGCATCTGGTTGGCCGGGCCGGTGCTGCACCTGCTCCAGCAGCCATACTGCGATCTGCCGAAGGCCCGGCTGGCCAATGGCATGTGCAATTTCGTGCAGCTCGGCCCTGCCGACCTGTTCCTTTTGCAGCTGAAGGTCGCGCTCTGGGTCGGGTTGATCGTGGCCGCGCCCATCTGGCTCTACCAGCTCTGGGCGTTCATCGCCCCGGGTCTGCACCGGCACGAGCGGCGTTACGCCTACGTTTTCACCGCTCTGGCCGCGCCCCTTTTCGCGGCTGGCGCCGTGTTGGCGTACTTCGTCACCTCGAAGGGCCTGGAGTTCCTGCTCAACGTCTCCGGTGGCGGCGACATCACCACCACGCTCGACATCACCAGGTACATCTCGTTCGTCACCAACCTGATCCTGCTGTTCGGGGTGGCGTTCGAGTTCCCGCTACTGGTGTTGATGCTCAACTTCGTGGGCATCGCCAGCGCGAAGCGGCTGCTGAGCTGGTGGCGGGTGGCGATCTTCGTGTTCTTCGCGTTCTCTGCCGTGGTCACCCCCACCCCCGACCCGTTCGGGATGACCGCCCTGGCGATCTGCCTCTCCGCGCTCTACTTCGGCGCGGTGGGCATCGCGTTCATCAACGACAGGCGGCGGGGTCGCGGCAAGGAGGTCTACGCCGGTCTCGACGACGACGAGGTCTCGCCGCTGGAGTTCGACACGGACCCGGTCCTGGCCGGGCAGCGGGTCGACGCGACCGCGCCGGTCGGCGCCCCCGAGCCGATCGCGAAGCCGGCGCCCATCGAACGCCGCTACGACGACATGACCTGACGGCCCCGCGCCGCCGGAGTCTGCCGACGCCGTCCCCGCCGAGCGGGGGCGGCGTCGCTGTGTCCGCCGTCGACCGAATCGAGCCGCGCGGTGGGCTGGGAGCGCTACCTCCGCACGATGAACATCAGATGTACGACGAGTACGGTGCTGCCGTGACCGTGAAAGAGTTTCGGCCCGGACCGGCGGAGGACGCCGCGTCGGCCGCTGGTCCGGTGGCCGTGCTCGCCAACCCGACTGCCGGCCGGGGACGGCGTCGGGCCCTGCTGCCCCGACTGCTGGACGGGCTGTCTGCCGCCGGCCGGCCGGTCCGGGTGCTGTCGGCGTCCGGTCCGGTCGAGGCGGAGGCGGCCTGTCGTGCGGCGGTCGCCGACGGCGTCGGCGCGCTGGTCGCGATCGGCGGAGACGGCACCGTGCACCGGGCGATGCAGGGCGTGGCCGGCACTGACATCCCGTTCGGTCCGGTGCCGGCCGGCACCGGCAACGACTTCGCGATCGACACCGGGTTTCCCGCCGATCCCGTCGCCGCCGTGAAGGTGATCGCCGAGGCGCTGCGCGCCGGCCGGAGCAGTCCCGTCGACCTGGCCCGGATGACCGGCGCCGATGGTGCCGAGCGCTGGTACGGGGCCGTGCTCGCGGCGGGCTTCGACGCGATCGTCAACGAGCGTGCCAACCGGATGTGGTGGCCGCGCGGTCCCCGCCGGTACGACCTGGCGATCCTCATCGAGATGGCCCGCCTGAAGCCCCGGCGTTACACGATGCGCCTCGACGGGGTGCTCCACGAGATGGACTCGGTGCTCGTGGCGGTGGGCAACTGCCCGTCGTACGGCGGCGGGATGCGGATCTGCCCCGACGCCGACCCGACCGACGGGCTGCTGGACGTGGTGGTGGCCGGCCGGGCGGACCGGCGCACCATGATCCGGGTCAAGCCGCAGATCTACGAGGGCACCCACATCGACCACCCGGTGGTGAGCAGCTACCGGGCCCGTACGGTGGAGTTGGCCGCCGACGGGATCGTCACGTACGCCGACGGGGAGCGCTCGCTCGGACTGCCGGTGTCGATCACTGCGGTGCCGGGGGCCCTGCGACTGCTGCGCTGACCCGTACCGCGCCGATGCTGGCGGCGATGACCAGCACGATGGCAACACATTCCAGCAGGGTCAGTGCCTGCCGCAGCACCAGCCAGCCGGCGAGGGTGGCGACGGCCGGGCCGAGACTCATCAGCACCGCGAAGGTCGATGTGGGCATCCGGCGCAGCGCCAGCAGTTCCAGGGTGTAGGGCAGACCGGAGGCGAGCACCGCGAGGGCGGTACCGAGCGCCAGCACGGTCGGGTCGAGCAGGACGGCGCCGCCGTCGGCGATGCCCAGCGGCAGGGTGACCAGCGCGGCGAGGGTGAGTGCGAGGGCGAGCCCGTCCGCGCCGGGGAACCGGCCGCCGACCCGGGCGCTGAGCACGATGTACGCGGCCCACATCGCCCCCGCGCCGAACGCGAAGGCCACCCCGGCCGGGTTGAGCCGGTCGAAGCCACCCTGCCCGAGCAGCGCCACCCCGGCCAGCGCGAGTCCGGCCCAGCACCAGCTCGCCAGCCGGCGGGCGGTGAACACCGACAGCGCCAGCGGTCCGAGTACCTCCAGGGTCACCGTCGGTCCGAGCGGGATGCGCTCGATGGCCTGGTAGAACAGCGAGTTCATGCCGGCCAGGGCCAGCCCGAACATGCCGGCCGCGAGCCAGGCCGAGCGGTCGTGCCCGCGCAGTCGGGGCCGGCACACGACGAGCAGCAGCACCGCCGAGATCGTCAGGCGCAGGGTCACCGCGCCGGCCACCCCGGTACGCGGGAAGAGCAGCGCGGCCAGGGCGGAGCCGAACTGCACCGACAGCGCCCCGCCGAGCACCAACCCCACGGCGACGACACCACCGCGGCGCTGCGGGGGCGCGTCGGTCGGTGTCGACGCAGGCAGGAGAGTGTCCGTCACGGCCCTGACGCTAGGCGGTCGACTCCCGGGACGCGCGAGCGGCCTCCACGGGGATCAGGACGGCAGGGCCAGGTCCAGGACCGCGCCCAGCCCGTTCTTCCGGCCCGGGTCGGCGGCCGGTAGCACCAGCGCCGCGCAGCCGGCGGCCACCGCGCCCGCGTCGGCCGGGGTGTCGCCGACCATCAGCGTCTGCTCCGGGTCGACGCCCAGCATCCCGCAGGCCCGCCAGAAGATTGCCGGGTCGGGCTTGCAGCGCCCCACCTCGTACGACAGCACGAACGCGTCGACGAGGTCGGTCAGCCCCCAGGTGTCGAAGTGTGGGCGCAGGTCGAAGCCGATGTTGCTGACCACCGCCACCCGCACACCGGCGTCGCGCAGCGCGGCCAGCGTGGGGGCGGTGTCCGGGTACGGCAGCCAGCCCTCGGCGACGAGCAGCCGCTCGTACAGCGCGTCGGCGAAGCCCTCGATGCCCGCGTCCACGGTCTCGGCCAGCCCGGTGTACGCTCCCCGGTGCGCGTGCGGGTAGAGGTCCCGGTCGGCCCACAGCTCGGCGAGCCGGGGCGGAACCCGGGCCGGCAGCGGGCCTCCGGCGCGCCCGGCGGTGAGCAGCCGGTCGGCCAGCGACGTGGCCCGGACCGGGTCCAGGGTGACCCCGCACGCCGCCGCGGCCTCCAGCACCCACTGCCGCGGCTCCTCCACCTGGGCGAGGGTGCCGTGGAAGTCGAAGAGCACCGCCTTCACGGGCCGTCGGGACGTCCGGCGGGCGGTGGCGTCGGTGGCGCTGACCGGCGGAGTGGTCTGGGGCGGTTCGACATGGTCCGGCACGCCGTGCACCCTACCGACCCCCGCCGACGACCCCTCGGGACGGCCTTGTGGGGTGCACTGTCCCGGCACGCACTAATCTTGGTGCCATGTCGAGCCCCGCCGAGCGGTACGCCGCGGCGCGCCGCCGGGCCGCGCAGGCCTCACAGTTCCCGGCGCTGGACGAGTTCGCCCGTGATCTGGGGTTCGACCTCGACGACTTCCAGCGCGAGGCGTGTCAGTCGTTGGAGCGGGGCAGCGGTGTGCTGGTCTGCGCTCCGACCGGCGCCGGCAAGACCGTGGTCGGCGAGTTCGCCGTACACCTGGCTCTGCGGGGGCGGCCCGACGACCCGGCGGCGGCCGGCGGTGCGGCGACGCCGACGACCCGGCGCAAGTGCTTCTACACGACGCCGATCAAGGCCCTGTCCAACCAGAAGTACCACGATCTGGTCGCCAGGTACGGCGCCGAGCAGGTCGGCCTGCTGACCGGCGACAACGCGATCAACGGCGACGCGCCCGTGGTGGTGATGACCACCGAGGTGCTGCGCAACATGCTCTACGCGGGCTCCAGCACGTTGCAGGGGCTCGCCTACGTGGTGATGGACGAGGTGCACTACCTCGCGGACCGCTTCCGGGGCGGCGTGTGGGAAGAGGTGATCATCCACCTGCCGGAGTCGGTCACCCTGGTCTCGTTGTCGGCGACCGTGTCGAACGCCGAGGAGTTCGCCGACTGGCTGGTCACCGTGCGCGGCGAGACCGCCGTGGTGGTCAGTGAGCACCGGCCGGTACCGCTGTGGCAGCACATGCTGGTCGGCAAGCGGATGTTCGACCTGTTCCACGACGCCGACGCCGCCCGCAAGCACGACGTGCACCCGGAGCTGCTGCGCTACACCCGCGACACGATGCGTCGGCTGGAGCTGGGCGAGGGGCGCAGCGCCGGCCCGGGCGCCGGTCGACGTGGCCCCCGCTGGCGTGGCCCGATCCGGCCGGACATCGTGGACCGGCTGGACCGGGAGGGCCTGCTGCCGGCCATCCTGTTCATCTTCAGCCGTGCCGGCTGTGCCGCCGCCGTGCAGCAGTGCCTGGCCGCCGGGCTGCGGCTCACCTCGCCCGAGGAGCGCACCGAGATCCGCCGGGTGGTCGAGTCCCGGATCACCGCCATCCCCAGCGAGGACCTGACGGTGCTGGGCTACTGGGAGTGGCTCGACGGCCTGGAGCGCGGCCTCGCCGCCCACCACGCCGGCATGCTGCCGGTGTTCAAGGAGGTCGTCGAGGAACTGTTCGTCCGGGGTCTGGTCAAGGCGGTCTTCGCCACCGAGACCCTGGCCCTGGGCATCAACATGCCGGCGCGCTGCGTGGTGCTGGAACGCCTGGTCAAGTACAACGGCGAGGCGCACGTCGACCTGACCCCGGGGGAGTACACCCAGCTCACCGGCCGCGCCGGCCGGCGGGGCATCGACGTCGAGGGGCACGCCGTGGTGGTGTGGTCCCCGGAGACCGACCCACGGCACGTGGCCGGCCTCGCCTCCACCCGCACCTATCCGCTGCGGTCCAGCTTCCGGCCGTCGTACAACATGTCGGTGAACCTGGTCGGGTCGGTCGGCGCGGAGCCCGCCCGCGCGCTGCTGGAGTCCTCGTTCGCCCAGTTCCAGGCCGACCGGTCGGTGGTCGGCCTGGCGCGGCAGGTGCAGCGCAACACCGAGACGATCGAGGCGTACGGCGCGGAGGCCGCCTGCCACCACGGCGACTTCGACGAGTACTTCGCCCTGCGGGTGGCGATCGCCAACCGGGAGAAGGCCATCGCCCGGCAGGGGCAGACCCAGCGCAAGGCCGCGGCTGTGGCGTCGCTGGAGCGCCTTCGGGTCGGCGACGTGATCCGCGTGCCGTCGGGCCGGCGCGCTGGCCTGGCGGTCGTGCTGGACCCGGCGACCGGCGGGTTCGGCGAACCCCGTCCGCTGGTGCTCACCCAGGACCGTTGGGCGGGACGGGTCAGCCCGGGCGACTTCACCACCCCGGCCGAGGTGCTGGCCCGCATCCGGGTGCCCAAGCACTTCAACCACCGCTCGCCGGGTGCCCGGCGGGATCTGGCTGCCGAGGTCAGCGGCACCGGCCTGGACCGGCACGGCGGCCGTCGCGGTGGCCGTTCCCGGCAGACGTCCGGCGAGGACCATCGGCTCAGTCAGCTCCGCACCGAGCTGCGCAACCACCCCTGCCACGCCTGCCCGGAGCGCGAGGAGCACGCCCGCTGGGCGGAGCGCCGCCGCCGTCTGGAGCGGGACACCGAGGAGCTGCGCGAGCGGGTGTCCGGGCGTACCGGGTCGCTCGCGCGTACGTTCGACCGGATTGTCGCGCTGCTGACCGACCGTGGTTACCTCGCCCACGACGGCGCGGTCACCGACGCCGGTCGGATGCTCAGCCGGATCTGGACGGAGGCGGACCTGCTGGTCGCCGAGTGTCTGCGCCGACGCGTGTGGGAGGGGCTGTCCCCGGCCGAGTTGGCCGCCGCGGTGTCCGTGGTGGTCTTCGAGGCGCGCCGCGACGTCGACGAGCGGGCGTCCCTGCCGCGCGGCCCGGTGGCGGACGCCGTGGAGGAGACGCTGAAGCTGTGGGGCGAGATCGAGGCGGACGAGGCCGCGCGCGGGCTGGCCGCGACCCGGGAGCCGGATCTGGGCTTTGCCTGGCCGGTCTACCGGTGGGCGCGGGGTGAAGCCCTGGCCAAGGTGCTCGGCAGCGGGCACGAGATCGACGGCGAGATGCCGGCCGGTGACTTCGTCCGGTGGGCGCGGCAGGTGGTCGACCTGCTCGGTCAACTTTCCGACTCTGGTGGCGCGTCGCCGGAGCTGCGCTCGACGGCCCGCCAGGCGATAGGGGCCATCAACCGGGGTGTGCTGGCGTACCACACCTCTGCCTGATGATCACATCCGGTCAACGCGCCTAGCGAAGCGACGCATCGGACGGTCACCGCAATAGCCCCCGCGAATGGCCCGAGGGTGCTATTGCGCCTGCTCAAAGCACACCTGAGCATTACCGGGGCGCTGTTCTTGCGCGCCGGTAATGAATGGGGAGAGCAACCGCCGTGGCGGACATCAATCATTTTGAGTACGGGTGGATCACGCCCGCGCTGAGCTACGCGCTGTCGGTGCTCGGGTCGATCCTCGGGCTCGTCTGCGCCGGCCGTATCCGCACGGCCCGGACCGCCGGGCAGCGCGCCTGGTGGGGCCTCCTGGCCGCCTGGGCGCTCGGCGGCACCGCCATCTGGGCGATGCACTTCATGGCCATGCTCGGCTTCGCCGTCGACGGCGCGCGCATCCGGTACGACGTGTCGCTGACCGCCGCCAGCACCGCCATCGCGGTGGTCGCGGTCGGCATCGGCCTGGCCATCGTCGGTACCGGCCGGCTGAATTCGGTACGCCTCGTCGCCGGCGGCGTGTGCACCGGCGCCGGAGTTGCCGCCATGCACTACACCGGCATGGCGGCGATGCGCCTCAACGGCAGCCTCGGCTACGACCCCACCCGCGTCGTCCTCTCGGTGGTGGTCGCGGTCGTCGCCGCGACCGTCGCGCTGTGGCTCGCGATGACCGTCCGGCGCGGCCTCGCGATCTTCGCCTCCGCCCTGGTCATGGGTGTCGCCGTGAACGGCATGCACTTCACCGGCATGAGCGCGCTCTCGGTGCACCTGCACGAGCGCTCGGGTGGGGTGACCGGTGCCGGGGTGAGCGCGCTGCTGGTGCCGATCGTCGTGGCGGTGATCTTCGGCGTGGTCGGGCTGCTCTACGCCCTGCTCGCCGCCCCCACCGACGACGACCGGGCCGCCGCCGCGTACCTGGACGCCCGCCGGACCCCGGAACCCACCCCGGCCGCGCCGGCAGCCGCCCCGGACCCGGTCGGGCTGCGCGCCCGCTCCACCCTCGGGCAGCCCGGCACCCCGTTCCCCTCCCGCCGGGACAATCCGCCGCGCTGAAGCGCTCCTGCGCCCTCACATCGTGGACAGTTTCCGTTGGCACCAACGGAAACTGTCCACGATCCGTTGACGCGACGATCGCGTCCCAATCCGCTGACCCGGGTGGTCCCGCCGTGCGAGCGGCGAGGCGTGTCGGTGTTGAATGCGGGGGTGTCCGCCACCCCCGCGAGTCAGCCCGGACACAGAGGAGGGTGAGATGAACTTCCAGCGCCTCGGCCCCAGCGGCCAGGAGATCCCGGTCGTCCAGCGCGACGGTACGCCCTTCGACCTGCGGCCGCTCACCGCCGACCTGGACGGGGCGTTCTGGGCGTCGGACGGGATCGCGCGGACGCGGGTCGCGCTCGACCGCGGCGACCTGACCGAGCTGCCCGACGCGGACAGCCTGCGGGTGGGCGCTCCCATCGCCCGCCCTCCCAAGATCGTCTGCATCGGGCTCAACTACCGCGACCACGCGGCGGAGACCGGCGCGGCGCTGCCCGCCGAGCCGGTGGTCTTCATGAAGGATCCGATGACCATCGTCGGGCCGTACGACGACGTGTTCGTTCCGCGCGGCTCGACGAAAACCGACTGGGAGGTCGAACTTGCGGTGATCGTCGGCGCGACCATTCGGTACGCCGAGTCCCCGGAGCAGGCCCTGCGCCACGTCGCCGGGTACGCGGTGTCGCACGACGTCTCCGAGCGCGCCTTCCAGCTGGAGCGCGGCGGCCAGTGGGACAAGGGCAAGAGTTGCGAGACGTTCAACCCGCTGGGGCCGAGCCTCGTGCCGGCCGACGAGGTCGACGACCCGCAGTCGCTCGCGCTGCGTCTGTGGGTCAACGGGGTGCTCCGTCAGGACGGGTCCACCGCGAACATGATCTTCCCGGTGGCGCACGTCCTGTGGTACCTCAGCCAGTTCATGGTCCTGTACCCCGGCGACGTCATCAACACGGGAACGCCGGCCGGGGTGGCGCTCGGCCTCCCCGACCACCCCTACCTGCGCGCCGGGGACGTGGTGGAGCTGGAGGTCGCCGGCCTGGGCCGGGCACGTCAGACGTTGGTGGCGGCATGACCCCGGAGTTCATCGGGCTGGCCGCGATCGTCACGGGCGGCTCGTCCGGCATTGGCCGCGCCACCGCGGTGGAGCTGAGCGCCCGGGGCGCCCGGGTGGCCGTCCTCGACCTCGACCCGAGCGGGCTTCCGGACGACATCGTCGGTGTCGCCGCCGACGTGTCGAGTCGGCCGTCGGTGGAGGCGGCGGTCGCCGCGGTCGCCGACGCGCTCGGCGGTATCGACGTCGTGGTCAACAACGCGGGCATCGGCGCGACCGGGACCGTCGCCGACCAGGGCGACGACGAGTGGCACCGCGTGCTCGACGTCAATGTGGTCGGCATGGCCCGGGTGGTCAGCGCCGCGCTGCCCTGGCTGCGCCGCTCGGACCACGCGTCGGTCGTCAACATCTCGTCCATCGCGGCCCTCAACGGCCTGCCCGGCCGCGCGCTCTACTCGGCCAGCAAGGGCGCTGTGCTGTCACTGACCCTCGCCATGGCCACCGACCACGTCCGCGAGGGCATCCGGTTCAACTGCGTCTGCCCCGGCACCGCGGACACGCCCTGGCTCGGGCGGCTGCTGGCGCAGGCGGACGATCCGGCCGCCGAACGCGCGGCGCTGCAGGCCCGCCAGCCCATCGGACGACTGGTCACACCGCAGGAGGTAGCGAACGCGATCCTCTACCTCGCGTCGCCGCGCTCGGCGTCGACCACGGGTACGGTGTTGGACGTCGACGGTGGGGTCACCCACCTGCGGGTCCGGCCGTGACGGGCGGGGGTGTGCCGTGCGGATCGCGCTCTTCGTGACCTGTCTGGCCGACACCATGTTTCCGCAGGCGGCCACGGCGACCGTACGGCTGCTGGAACGGCTCGGCCACGAGGTCGTCTTCCCGACCGAGCAGACCTGCTGCGGGCAGATGCACGTCAACACCGGCTACCAGCGCGAGGCCGTGCCGCTGGTACGCCGTCACGTGCGGACCTTCGACCCGTACGACGTGATCGTCGCGCCGTCGGGCTCCTGCGTCGGGTCGGTACGCCACCAGCACGCGATGGTGGCGCGGCGCGCGGGCGACGAGGGTCTGGCCAGTCGGGCCGAGTCGGTGGCCGAGCGGACGTACGAGTTGTCGGAGCTGCTCGTCGACGTGCTCGGGGTGACCGACGTGGGCGCGTACTACCCGCACCGGGTCACCTACCACCCGACCTGCCACTCGCTGCGGATGCTGCGGGTCGGCGACCGGCCGCGACAGCTGCTGCGCGAGGTGCGCGGCCTCGACCTGGTCGAGTTGCCGGCGGCGGAGCAGTGCTGTGGCTTCGGCGGCACGTTCGCCGTGAAGAACCCGGAGACGTCCACGGCGATGCTGGCGGACAAGATGCGTCACGTGCTGGACACCGGCGCCGACGTGTGCGCCGCCGGAGACGTGTCCTGTCTCATGCACATCGGCGGTGGACTGGCGCGGCTGCGCACCGGGGTGCGCACCGTGCACCTGGCCGAGATCCTGGCCTCGACGGAGACCAGCGGAGCGGCCCGCGCCGGATCGGCAGCGCGGTCGTGACCCGCCGGACGTTCCTCGGCATGCCGGCGACCGCGCCGAGCGGGGTGGGGCACCTGCGCGGGGACGAGTCGTTCCCGACCGCCGCGCGGCGCAGCCTGGCCGACCCGCAACTGCGGCGGAACCTGCGGCACGCCACGACGACGATCCGGGCCAAGTCCGCGGGTGTGATCGCCGAGCAGCCGGACTGGGAAGAGCTGCGCGTGGCGGGCGCGGCCATCAAGGTCGACACCCTGCACCGCCTGCCCGAGCTGCTGGAACAGCTCGAAGAAAAGGTCACCGAGGCCGGTGGTGTGGTGCACTGGGCGGCGGACGCCATCGAGGCCAACCGCATCGTCACCGACCTCGTCACGGCGGCCGGCGCGGACCGCGTCATCAAGGTCAAGTCGATGGCGACCCAGGAGATCGGCCTCAACGAAGCCCTCGACGTCGTCGGGATCACCGCCGTCGAGACCGACCTGGCGGAGCTGATCGTGCAGCTCGGCGACGACCGGCCGAGCCACATCCTGGTACCCGCGATCCACCGCAACCGCGCCGAGATCCGCGAGATCTTCCTGCGCGAGATGCCCGGCGTCGACCCCGCGCTCACCGACGACCCGACGGCCCTGGCGGCCGCCGCGCGCCGCTTCCTGCGCGAGACCTTCCTGAGTACGCCGGTGGCGGTGTCCGGCGCGAACTTCGCCGTCGCCGAGACCGGCACCCTCGCCGTGGTCGAATCCGAGGGCAACGGCCGGATGTGCCTCACCCTGCCGGAGACCCTCATCACCGTGATGGGCGTCGAGAAGGTGGTGCCCACCTGGCGTGACCTGGAGGTCTTCCTCCAACTCCTGCCGAGGGCGTCGACGGGGGAGCGGATGAACCCGTACACCTCGATGTGGACGGGCGTCACCCCCGGCGACGGGCCGCAGGCGTTTCACCTGGTCCTGTTGGACAACGGGCGCAGCGCGGTGCTCGCCGACGAGGTGGGTCGGCAGGCGCTGCGGTGCATCCGCTGCTCGGCCTGCCTCAACGTGTGCCCGGTCTACGAGCGTGCGGGCGGGCACGCGTACGGATCGGTGTATCCCGGGCCCATCGGGGCAGTGCTGTCTCCGCAGCTCACCGGCATCGAAGACAATGCGTCCCTGCCGTACGCGTCGACGCTCTGCGGCGCCTGCTACGACGCCTGCCCCGTGAAGATCAACATCCCGGAGTTGCTGGTGCACCTGCGCGCCGAGGCCGTCGAGGCGCGGCAGCGGCCCACGGCCGAGTCGATCGCGATGGCCGCCGCCGCGTACACGATGGACCGACCCCGGCTGTACGCGGCCGGGCAGGGCGCGGCCCGGCTGAGCCGGCTCGCCGGTCGGCGTGGGCGGGGCCTGCCCCCGCCGCTGAACGGCTGGACCGCCAGCCGCGACCTGCCCGAGCCGCCGGCGCAGACGTTCCGCGAATGGTGGGCCGACCGGTGACCTCGCGTGACCTCGTCCTCGGCCGACTGCGCGCCGCGCTCGGCGTCGGCGCCCAAGCCCCGACGCCGGTGCCGCGCGACTACCGGCGGACCGCCGACGCGGACCTGGACCAGTTGGCGCAGCGGCTGACCGACTACCGGGCGCAGGTGCACCGGGTTCCCGAAGCCGCCGTCGCCGACACGATCGCCGACATCCTGCCGACGAACGGCACCATCGTCGTACCCCCGGGTCTGCCGCCCGGGTGGCTGCCGCCGGCGGTGACCGCGCTGTCCGACGACGGCCTCGACCACGCGCGGATCGGCGGGGCCGACGGCGTCGTCACGGCCGCCGCCGTCGCCGTCGCCCAGACCGGCACGGTCATCCTCGACGGCTCACCCGACCAGGGACGCCGCGTGCTCAGCCTCCTGCCGGATCTGCACATCTGCGTGGTCCGCGCCGACCAGGTCGTGGCCACCGTGCCGGAGGCCATCGCGCGGCTGACGCCGCAGCGCCCGCTGACCTGGATCAGCGGACCGTCGGCCACCAGCGACATCGAGCTGATCCGCGTCGAGGGCGTACACGGCCCCCGCCGCCTGCACATCCTCCTACTGCCCTGAACTGGGCCGGCGTCGAATCATCCTTCGGCGACGTAGACGCCCTTACCGGGATGTCCCTCGACCAGGCCGCGATCCTTGAGGATCGTCATGACCCGGTTGATCGTGGAGATGTGCACGCCGTGCTGTTCGGCCAGTTCCCGCGTGGACGGCAACTTCTCGCCCGGCGCAAGCTCTCCGGACTTGATCTTTTCGGCTATCTCGTTGGCGATGCGCCGGTAATCCACTCGCTCGGTCGGCATGAGTCGATCTCCGTAGGTCCCCTGGTTTCGGCGCTCCAATTCGATCACGAATGGACCTGCTCCAACAAGTTTCATGATCCGCCAATAGCCTTGGCTTGACCTACTCCTACAAGTAGGAATATGTTGGCATTCGGGTCGGGTTCCCTGGTTTCGGCAAACTCCTGGGTCTCGGCCGCACGCCCACCTGAGGGGCACGACGCCCTCAGGTGGGACCCACAGATCGTTGGGAAGGTGCTATCTGTGCCGATCGACGAACCGGTGTCCAGGGCGACCGAGATGTTCATGGCGAAGCGGGTCCTCGACGCGCACTGGACCCGGGCGCTCGGCCGGCCATGGCAGGTTGGTGGTTGTCTGGAGTGCAGAGGTCGCGACGACTGCCCGCAGCTTGATTGGGCGATCGCGCTGACAGCAGCAATGGCAGCCGTGATGTTCCAGAAGCGCTGATCCTTACTCAGCCCGTGCGTCGGAGTTGGCTCAGGACGGTGGGGTCCGTGATGCGGTCGTCGGCGGCCAGCATGATCGCCTTGGACAGGATCGTGGCGAGCATGGCGTCGTCGTCGAACGGCAGGTGCAGGCGGCCGGTCTGCTGACGCGCCGCCACGATGCACAGGTACCTGTCGTCGGGCTCCATCATGATGTTGCCCGACCCGAGGTGGATGCGGTACGCGCGCAGGTTGCCCCGCACCCGCAGGTACCGCTCCGCGAGGTCCACCCGGTCGGCGATGGCCATCCGGGGCAGCAGTCGCGCGAGCGCGTCCCGACGTACCTGGGCGGACGGGGTCAGCTCGGCCACCGCCGTCCGGTGCCAGTAGGCGGAGAAGCGGTCCTCACCACGGTCGGCCCACTGCGGGTCGGTGGCGATGGAGGTGACGCCGACGAACAGGTCCACGTCGCGCATGACCTCGGTGAACACCAGCGGCGGCACGTCGATGATCCGCGCCGGTTGCCACGTCTTCCCGTCGTGGCGGGCGAGGCGCACCTGGTCGGTCGAGCAGTACTCGACGTCGTGGCGGCGCTCCTCCGGGTCGTCGACGAGCGCGTGGTGGAAGGACGCCTGCCACGCGCCGCCGCCGAAGACCTTGGTGGCCTCGCTGTCGTACCCGCCGTCCCACGTGCCCAGGTAGCCCGCCTGCCAGCCGCGGGCGCGCAGCAGGGCGTTGGCCTGCCGGTAGCGCAGGATGTGCGCGGCGAAGCGGTTGGAGTAGGTCTCGGTCTTCTCCTCGGCCGGCGTGCGCAGGTAGACCTCGCGGAACGCCTGTTTGAACGGCTGCGTCAGGCCGGCGGCGACCAGGTGCGCGCGCCAGGCCAGCACCTCGGCCGTGTCCGCGCGGGCCGGATGCCACAACCGGACCGAGCCGTGGGCGAGGGCGTGGCCGTCCCGGTCGACGATTGCCCACCCGTCGCCGCTCCGCCGGGGCAGACCGGCCGTCCAGTGCCGGCCGTCGGCGCTGCGCTCCCACAGCAGACGCCGTCCGTAGGTCACGGTCACCGGGTGGTCGAGGAAGCGCGACGACCAGTCGGGGTACGACCAGACGCGCTCCTCGGACAGCAGCCCCTCCACCCGCTGCCGCTCGCTGACCAGCGTCGCGCCGACCCGCTTGACCAGGCTCCGCAACTCGGCGAGATCGTCCTCGTGGGACTGCTTCACCTGCGCCGGAACGCCCTTGAGGGTGACGTCGTCGCGGGCGAAGACCAGGCGTGCCCGCTCGCCCACGATCTCGACCGTCGCCTCGTACGGGCCGACCGCCCGGCGCAGCCGCCCGTCCGGTCCGAGACCGTGGTCGTCGACGGCCAGCTCCATGACCTCGCTGAGCGACCACCCGCGCCGGGCCCCGAGCTGGGTCAGCGCGGTCTGGACCCGGCTCCGCACCGCCTTGTTGCAGACCGTCATCGCGAGGCGGGCCAGCGTACGCAGCGGCACGTCGCCGTCCCGGTCGGCCAGCAGTCGTACCGCCGCGATCGCCGTCCGCTGGGCGTACGGGAATCCGGCGGCCTGGCGTGGCGCGGACGCCGCGCTGGTGGTGGCCCGGGCCAGCAGCTCTGTCGCCTGCTCGTCGCGCTCGCGGGACAGCGCCCAGACCAGCCCGCGCAGGAGACGGTCCGTGTCGTCGTGCACGCTCCGCCCGTGGCCGGTGAACGCGTCGAGGAGCCGGCGGACGACCTGCCGGCCGCCGTGCGCGGCCACGAGCAGCTCGTCGAGGCGGCGCAGCCACTTCGCGGTCGCCGCCGGTTTGTCCAGCGCGGCGCAGTGCTCCAGCAGCTCCGGCACGCCCGGCGCGACGAGGTCGCCCCCCAGGTCGGCGCGGACGGTGGGCCCGAAGGCGTCCCCGTGGTGCAGCAGCCACGCCGGCAGGCGGCTGCCGGTGGCGCGGTCGATGGCCTGGCCGAACAGCGTGACGGTACGCCGTCGGGTCGCCGCCGTGACGAAGTAGTCGTCGAGCAACTCGCTGCTCAGGGCGGACAGCGCCGGTACCAGGTCGGCCAGCTCGGCGGCCGTCAGGCGCGGCGCGATCAGGGCGGGTAGCTCCAGGTCGGTGCCGTCGTCGACGCCGCCTCGGCGAGCGACGACGTCCAGGCACCACAGCAGGTCCGCCCGCGTGAAGGGGACATCCTCGGTGGCGAGGTTGGGCACCACCCCGCTCATCCCGGATGTCGATCCCCGGTGCAGGGCCAGGGCGGCCCGGCGGCGCTCCTCAGCCGGCCACGCCCGGACGATGGCCCACTCCGGCAGGTTCGTCACCGACGACCCCCAGTAGTTCGCGCTGGCAGTGCGCAGCAGCGTGCGGATGCGTTCGTCGGCCTCGGTGAGACCGGTCTCCACCTGCCGCCGGTCCGCGTCGCTCAGGTGGGGGAGCAGTGCCGTCCAGTCACCCATGTCAGCCACCCACCAGCGCGACGAGCCGGACGAACGCCACGTCGGGGTCGGTTCGCAGGTCGATCTCCTCGTCGAGGTCGTCGACCTGGTGGTCGCCGATCAGTAGCAGGAAACCGTTGTGGGCGAACGCGGCACAGGCCCGATCCGCCTGCGCCTCCCAGTCGAGTCGCCGGCCCGGGGCGACCCGGTAGCCGTTCAGCGTGGCCTCCGTGTCGGTTGGCTGCACCAGGCCCCGGAAGTGCCGCGGCCGCTCGGCGTTGAACCGCGCCACCTCCTCGCGGACCCGCAGCCGCACCAGCTCCCGCGCGGAGATGCGCTCCGGCAGACCCGTCAACGGCCAACTGTCGACGGCTCTGCCGGTCGCCGTCTCGTCCCGAACGATCACCGTGACCATGCGTTGTGTGCTCCTCGCCCTCAGGTGAGCGGCAGCATGGCACGGCCGTCCGACGAAAACGGGGCACTCGACTCCTACGAGCAGGACCTCGAACCGGACGACGAGGACCGATCGGCCGGGCGGGCGCAGCCGACGACGAGGGTGGCCAACAGGGCGGGGTGGTCGGTCGTCCCGTCCATGTCCACCGACCGGGCGCAGCACAGGCTGATGTCGTCGCTGGTCACGATGTGCTGCACCGCCCCGTCACCGACGCGGGGATGACCGGGCGGCACGCAGGACCCGA
This sequence comes from Micromonospora sp. DT4, assembly GCF_049841675.1. Lineage (NCBI taxonomy): Bacteria > Bacillati > Actinomycetota > Actinomycetes > Micromonosporales > Micromonosporaceae > Micromonospora > Micromonospora sp. DT4. The sequence continues at coordinate 9,542 of NZ_JBNCKT010000048.1, read as the reverse complement.
CGTCGTCGGGGCGCAGGTTGAAATCGCCGCCCAGCACGGTGGGGGCGTAGCCGGTGCGCCGACGGATGGCGGGCAGGGTCCCGTCGATCAGCTGGCCGCACTGGGTGAGCGCGACGCTGCGGCTGGTGGCCGCCAGGTGGGTGGCGCAGGCGTTGGGCCCGCCGTCGACGTGGACGCACAGCCAAGGTCGTTCCTCGGGGTCGGCGAGGTCCTGCGCCGGGTGGATACCACCGTGCACCGTGTACCGGCCGCCCGTCGTCGGCAGTCGGGCCAGCAGACCGATGCCGTACGCCCGGCCGTTGCGGCACCGGGTGTCGGCGCCGCTGGGCCGGTCGCCGGCAGCCTGGAAGGCGGACGTGACTCTCGCGCGGCCGTGGACCTTCGCGAACACCGCCTCCAGCGTGGGCACGTCGTCCTGGCAGATCTCGTTGAGGGTGACCAGGTCGGGCCGCTCGGCCCTGATCAGTTCGGCGGCCCTGGGCGCCGCCCGGCCGGTGTAGCAGGCGGCGCGACCGCTGTTGCACAGGTTCATCTGCGCCACCCACAGGGTCGTCGGCGCGGGGGAGGCCGGGACGGGCCGGGCCGGCACACCGGCGACGACGACGAGACAGCCGACGGCGAGGGCCCGGCGAATCGCGCGGAACGGGCCGTTCCCGCCCCGACCAGGGACGGTCGTGCCCCGGCGGCGGTCGGTGTCGGCGGGCGGATCGTCGGACATGCGGACTCCGGCAGCAGGGCGGCACTCTTCGCCGAGGTGTCCGCGATCCTACTGCCGGCCGCCCGGAGTTCTATGGTGGACCGATGATCACGTGCGTCGTGCACTACACCATCGACCCCGCGCAGATCGAGGCGTTCGAACGGTTCGCCCGCGCGTGGATGCGACTCGTGGCCCGGCACGGCGGCGTGCACCACGGCTACTTCCTGCCCGCCGAGGGCGCCAGCGACCGGGCCGAGGCCCTCTTCAGCTTCGACAGCCTGGCGGCGTACGAGCGGTACCGCGCACGGTTCGGTCATGACCCGGAGTTCGTCGCGGCCGACGCGATCCGCGACGAGTCGGGCTGCGTGGTGCGCTACGAGCGGACGTTCATGCGCCCGCTCCTGCCCGATGACGACATGACCGTGGCACGCTGACACGGGCCGTGCGGGGAGGGTGGACCCCGCACGACCCGTGCCGGTTCAGCGGTGCGGTCGGGGCGCGACGCGCGGCAGGACGTACGGCGGGCCGGCGAAGATCAGGTCCGACTTCAGCTCCTGGTACGCCCGCTTGGGCTGGTAGTTCTCGTCGTAGATGGTGGCCAGGCCCTCGGGCGGGTCGTTGAACCAGTCCGGCACCCACGAGTACTTGTCGCTGAAACCCCAGACGGTGTACGACAGGCAGTCGCGTACGGCGAGGCACGCCTTCATCAGCACGCTGAAGTTGGCGGCCGACGCCTGCAGACGGGGGTTGATCTCCTCGGAGTTGCCGGCCTGGACGCCTGCGGTCATCTGGCTACGGACGTCGACCTCCGTGAACGCGGTGGCCAGGCCGAGCGCGGAGAAGCGCTTCAGGGCGGCGGTCACCTGGAGGGTGTCGAAGTTGCCGTACTGGGTGCCCAGGTGGCCCTGCGAGCCGACGCCGTCGATCGGGACGCCCTTGGCGCGCAGGCCCTTGGCCATGTCGTAGACGAACTGTGTCTTGTCGTCGGCCGGGTTGCCCGAGCCGAACGCCTCGATGTTGTAGTCGTTGTAGAACAGCAGCGCCTTCGGGTCGGCGGCGCGGGCCCAGCGGAACGCGTCGGCGATGTAGTCCGGGCCCAGGTTCTGCGCCCAGAAGCCCTTGTAGTACAGCGTCGACGGGGTGTCCCAGGGGTCGCTGACCGCCTCGTTGACGACGTCCCACTGCCAGATCTTGCCCTTGTAGCGGCTCACGACGGCGGTGATGTGCTTGCGCAGCAGCTCGCGCAGCTCCTGCTTGCTGATGGTGCCGTCGGCGACGCCGCTGGTGAGCCAGGCGGGCAGTTGGTTGTGCCAGACCAACACGTGGCCCCGGACGCTCTGGCGGTTGCGCTGGGCGAACTGGATGAGCTGGTCGGCGGCCGTCCAGTCGTAGGTGCCCCGGGTGGGCTCCAGGCTCTCCCACTTCATGGCGTTCTCGGCGGTGACCGAGGAGAACTCCGAGGCGGCGAGCTGGCGGTAGCGCGGGTCGTTGGCGTCGTTGAGGACTTCCGCGTTGACCGCGGTGCCGATCTTCAGGCCGTGGCGCTGGCCGAGGGCCGCGAGCGTCTGGGTGGTCGGGTCGTACGGCCGGCTCGCGGTGGCCGGAACCGCGTTCAACGCCGCAGCGGTCGCGACGGCGACGGCGCCGGCGCTGATCCACCGTCTTGGCTTCATCTGCGTGCCTCTCGATAATGATCGACAAAAGTCGATCTTTGAAGGAAGGGTGCGGCCCGGGATGAAAGGGCACGGGGAGTGGCTTCGAAGAACCGGAAACTCGTTCGAAACATTATGGCCGTCGATGGGCCTCGTCAACTCTGAAAATTTCCGGAAAACAGTCGGGTGAGCTGCGGGACTGTGGATAGTCATCAGATGAAAGTTTCGCCGCCGCGTCGAGCGGCAGAGGGTCAACGGCAATGGGGACGGCACCGACCTGGATGGGTCGGCGCCGTCCCCACTCAGCGGGACCGGCGGCGGATCAAGCGCTCAGCCGCGCCTCGATCGCCTCGATGACGCGCGGACGTAGCTCCGAGGCGCGGATGACGGCGTCCACCGAGCCGACCTCGACCGCCCGCTGGATGTTGTGCACCCGGTCGAACTCCGTGGCGACCTCGCCGAGCTTCTCCGCCCGCACCGAGGACCGCAGCTCGTCGAGCTCGGCCGTCAGCGCGGCGCGCTCGGTGCCGGACGCGGCGGCGACGCGGGCCTCCAGGGCGCGGACCCGCTCGTCGGCGGCCGTGCGGGCGTTCACGTCGGCGGAGAACACCACCGCGGCGGCGGGAGCGCCACCGAGTACCGACGCGAACGACCCTTCCAGCGCCAGCACCGTCATGCTCGGGTTCAGCGCCTTCGAGAACACCACGAACGCGCCGCCGTGGTACCGCGAGATCACGCAGAAGACGATAGGGCCACGAAAGTTCACGATCGCCCGGCCGATCTCCGCGCCGTACTCCAGTTGCAGCTTGCGCATCGACTCGGGCGAGCCGTCGAAGCCCGACAGGTTGGCCAGCACCACCAGCGGCCGGTTGCCGCTGGCCGCGTTGATGGCCCGCGCGGCCTTCTTCGACGAGCGGGGGAACAGCGTCCCCGCCGTGTAGGTGTCCGGGCCGTCGGTGGGCGGGAACCCCCGCCGCGGCACCGACCGGGACTCGATACCGAGCAGGCACACCGGGATACCGCCGAGGTGGGCGTCCTGCACGACCGCCGTGTCGGCGTCGGCCATGCCCGCCCACCGCTCCAGCACCGGGCGGTCCTGGTCGGCGAGGGCCCGCAGCACCGTCCGGATGTCGAACGGCTTCTTGCGGTCCGGGTTGGACTCGGCGGAGAAGATCTCACCGACCGTACGGAAGGGACTGCCCGCGACGTCGTGCGGGAACGGGGAGATGTCCCGGTCCACCGGGTCGGTGGTGGTCGCCCGCCGCGGGGCGTCCTCGCCGGGTGCGACGTACGTGTGGTCGTAGTGGGCCATCAGCACGTCCCGCGCGGCGGTCAGGTTCGGCGCCCAGTACTGCGCCTGCCCGTTCGGGCCCATCACCCGGTCGTACCCGCCGATGCCGAAGTTGTCCTCGGCGGAGACCCCGCCGGAGAAGTCCAGCGACTGCTTGCCCGTGAGCACCATCGCCGAGTCCGGCGTCATCACCAGGACGCCCTTGGTGTGCATGAGCATCGTGGCCTCGGCGTTCCAGTACGGCTGCGCGCCGACGTTGATGCCCGCGACGACGATGTTGATCTCACCGCCGGCCTGGGTGAACTCGACGATGCGCTTGAGCGCGGCCGCCACCCAGTCCATGTTCTCCGTACCCGAGGTCATCGAGATCCGGGCCCCGGCCGACAGCGCCCACCACTCCACCGGCACCCGCATCCGCTCCGCCAGGTCCAGGGCGGCGATCACCCGCCGGCACTCCGGCTCGGACAGGGCGCCCAACGACTTCGTCGGATCGCCGAGCAGCACGACCCGGGTCACGCCCTGCGGATGCCGTTCGGTGGCCGAGGTGGCCACGCCGGCGACGATCGCGGCCCGGTTGCGCCCCTTCGGACGGTCCACCGGCACCAGCGCGTACGCGTCGTCGAGGTCGTGCTCGACGAAGTCACCGAGCCGACCGGTCAACTCGTACGGGTACACGGTGTTGCGGCTGCTGGCCCGCAGTACCTTCAGTCGGTACTCGTCGAGCGGCTCGACGGGCTCGGTCGGCGGCTCGCCGACGGTCAGCTCCGCGCCGCCCTGGGCGTCGAACGAGATCCGTACGGCGATCTTGGTCAGCTCGCCGGTACGGCGGTCGCGCTGACGCGCGATGAACAGGATCTCCTCCAGCCCGGCGCCCACGGTCGTCGGGCGCACGCGCCCGGCGATCATCTCCATCTCCTCGCGGGTCAGCTCGCTCGGCGGCCACACGTAGACGACGATCCGGTTGGTGGTGAAGCGCGTCTTCGACGGCCGCCGCGACTGGGCCCGGCGGATCGAGTCGAGGCAGGCCGCGACCGCGTCCTCGGCGGTGGGCAGCGCCACCAGCCGGCCGTCCTGCTCGCGCAGCTCGGTCAGGTCGCGCACCTGGGCGAACGCCACGAGGCGCTCGTCGGCCGGATTCTCCCGCGCCACGCACTGGAAGAGGTAGACCTCCTCGTCGGACGACGGCAGCCGGGTCAGGTCGAACTTGTGCAGCCGCTCCAACTGCATTCGCTGCGCGATGTACGGGTGCAGACCGCGGATCAGCCGGTCCTCGACCATCCCGCCGCCCGACGGGCGGAAGGTGAAGTGGTGGTGCATGACCGCCCCGCCGCGACCCGCGACGGTGGCGGTGAGCCGACGGACCTGCGCCGGCAGCGGATGGGCGGCCAGCACGTCGTGCAGCGCGGCGGCCATGGCGTCGAAGTCCTCCGGTTGGTTCTCCCAGCCGAGGTAGATGTCGGCGTCGACGGAGTCCTCGGCGCCAGCCAGCTCGGCGAGCCCGCGCAGCGCACCGCCCAGTCCGTCGAAGCGGACGGCCGCGGAGACCACACTGGAGTCGGCGCGCTCGGCGACCACGAAGGCGCAGTCGGCGACCTCGCGGGTCCGCACCCGGGCGAGCGCCTTGTTGCCGTAGTAGCGGCGGGTGAGCACCTCCAGCATGACCGTGTTGTCGAGGTGGTGCCGGACGAGGCGCTGGCCGAGCAGACGTACCAGGGGCTCGGTGCTGCGGACCATCTCGGCGACGCGCTCGGCGCGGTCGGGCGCGTCCGGGTGGGCGTCCAGGTGTCGCAGGTGGGCCCGGACCTGGGCGTAGACGCGGGCCCGGTTGCGGCGCAGCAGCGGCTGCGCGAACCAGGCGAACACCACGCCGCGGGCCAGGTCGGCGATGGCGGGGAAGCGGACCTGCGTGGCGGCCACCAGACGCTCCAACGCCAGACCGGCGGGCTCGCGCAGCGACTCGTCCGGCGGGGTCTCGCGCAGCCACTCGCGTAGCAGCGACGCCACGACTGTCGCGTCGACGGACGCGCGCTGCTGGGCCAGGAAGATCCGGAACACGGCGGCTTCCAGCCCGGGGGAGCGCTCCAGGTCGGTCACACCGTAGTGGCCGAGCGCCTTGGCGAGCTTGGCCTGGAAGGCGTCCGGCAGCCCGGCCCGCTCCACGTCGAGGCTCTGCAGGTAGGTGTGGAGGTACTCGCGGTCGCTGCGCGCGTGGGCGCCGCCGTCCTCGCCGGTCGGCCGGTTGCGGCTCAGCTCGGCCAGGTCGGCGAACACGTCGACGAGGTCCACCTCGGCGGCCAGCGGCCGATGCCCGTCCTCGGCCGCCAACCGGCGTACGACGAGGTAGTCGTCGAGCACGCGGCGCTCGTCGTGCGGGTCGACGTCGAAGCCGAGCAGCAGGCCACGCAGGTCCTCCTGGCCGCGCCTGCTGCGCTCGTACGCCGACAGACCGTCGTCGGCGGCGGGCAGGTCGAGCTCGACGGCGGGGGTGCTCGGGCCGGCCACGGCGTCGGTCGCCTCCTCGGCGAGCGGCTCCAGCCGCAGCAGCGGCGCACCGGCCTCCACTTGGCTGCCCACCGAGACGGCGCACTCCTTGAGCCGGGCCTTGAACGGCGCGCGCAGCACCGTCTCCATCTTCATGGCCTCCAGCACCAGCACCGGCGCGCCCGCCTCGACCTCGGCGCCCACCTCCAGGGGGGTGGCGACGACCAGCGCGGGCATGGGGGAGCGCAGGACGCCACCCTCGTCGCGGCTGACCCGGTGCGTCACGCCGTCCACCTCGACTAGGTGGGTCGGTCCGTGCGTGCCGGTGAGCAGCCGGTACCGGATGCCGTTGACGACGATCTGGCCGGTGTGCCGGTCGAAGCGGTCCAGCTCGACGTCGGCCGTGTGGGCGGTGCCGCCCGCCTCGATGCCGACGCGGAACCGGTGCGCGCCGACCCGCGCCACGCGCAGCCGGTAGGTGACGCCGCGCAGCTTGAGGTCCAGCGGTCGGCCGCTGGCGTGCTGCACCTGCGGGCGGCCACCGGCGGCGGTCGACAGCAGCCGCTGCCGCTCGGCGCGCTCCTCCTCCTCGTACGACTCGATCGCGGCGGCGGCCAGGGCGACTGCGGAGTGCCGGTGCGTGACGAGCCGGCCCTCGCCCCGGACCCGGTCGATCCAGCCGGTGTCGGCGCTGGCGTCGAGGATCTCGGGCTGGTCGAGCAGGTCGAGCACGAAGCTCTTGTTCGTCGCGCCGCCGTCGATGATCACCGTGGTGTCGGCCATCGCCCGCCGCAGTTTGCCCAGCGCCTCGTCACGGTCGCGCCCGTACGCGATGATCTTGGCGATCATCGAGTCGAAGTCGGCCGGGATGGTGTCGCCCTCGCTGACGCCGGTGTCCACCCGGATGCCCGGACCGGCGGGCAGGTCGAGCCGTGCGATGCGCCCCGGCGAGGGCGCGAAGTCGCGGTCGGGGTCCTCGGCGTTGAGTCGGGCCTCGATGGCGTGCCCGCGCTCGGCCGGCGGGTCGCCCACGAGCCGGCCGCCCGACGCGACGTGCAATTGCGCCTTGACCAGGTCGAATCCGGTGGTCAGCTCGGTGATCGGGTGCTCGACCTGGAGGCGGGTGTTGACCTCCAGGAACGCGAACAGCCGGTCGCCGGGGTGGTACAGGAACTCGACGGTCGCCGCGCCCCGGTAGCCGACCGCCACGGCGAGCCGCTCCGCCGACGTCTTCAGCTCGGCGGCCTGGGATGCATCGAGCACCGGCGAGGCCGACTCCTCGATGACCTTCTGGTTGCGTCGCTGCACCGAGCAGTCGCGCACTCCCAGCGCCCACGCCGTGCCCTGACCGTCGGCGATCACCTGGACCTCGACGTGCCGGGCACCGGTGACCAGGCGCTCCAGGAACACGATGCCGCTGCCGAACGCTCGCGCCGCCTCCTGGCTGGTGCGCTCGTACGCGTCGGCGAGTTCGGCCTCGTTCGTGATCACGCGGATGCCGCGACCGCCGCCGCCGGCGGTCGCCTTGAGCATCAGCGGGTAGCCGATCTCGGCGGCCGCCGCCCGCGCGGCGTCGAGGTTCTCGACGGCGCCACGGCTCCACGGCGCGACCGGCACGCCGACCTCCTCGGCGATCAGCTTCGCGCCGATCTTGTCGCCGAGTTGGCGCATGGCCTCCGGGCTGGGCCCGACGAACGTGACCCCGATCTTCTCGCACAGCTCGGCGAAGGCAGGATCCTCGGCGACGAAGCCCCAGCCGACCCACGCGGCATCGGCGCCGGTCTCGGTCAGGGCGCGCTCGAGCGTCGCGAGGTTCAGGTACGGGCGGGCCGATGCCGGACCGAGGTCGTACGCGATGTCCGCCTCGCGCACGAAGGCGGCCGTGCGGTCGACGTCGGTGTGGAGGGCGACCGTCTCGATCCGGCTGCCCGTCTCCGCGGCCAGCTCTCGGACCGCGTGGATCAGCCGCATGGCGGCCTCACCACGGTTGACGATGGCGACACGGTTGAACACCCGACTGACCCCTTTGGTAGACCATGATGTACGTGCCGCGAGACGACGGCTCCCGGCAGTGATCACTTTTCCGGCTCGGAGCGGACAGCGCCATGGTGCAACGGCCGAACCAACCGTCCCTCCGTTGTAGGAACCCCACAAAACTTTTTGGCTGTCGGGGCGTGGGTGTCAGATCTCTGCCCGATCCTCGGCATGGATACCCGAACATCCCTTTGGCCGCAATTGCGGCTTTCGTCAGATGTCAGACGAGAATTGCCACGTCGATTAGGACCGGACGAAGTGAGGAGAAGGTCGGGCGGTCCCTGTGCGGGCGTGGGGAGAACCTGGGAACGGCCGCAGTGGCCAAGCCCTCGTCGTAGGCCGCTCGTTCTCCGTCGGAGTCTGCCGGGCAACCTTGTCGGCCCTCACTGACCGAGCTGTCCAGGTCGGCGCACTGGTTGCGCCGCGGGTCTATCCTAGGAGGCTTTAGAGGGTGTGCGGCCCGCCACACGGGACGGGCCGCACCGGTGTCTAACCCGCGAGACGCCCCCGCGTCGAGACGAAGTGGTACGACATGACAGCGAACCCCGGGTCGCGCACCAGGCGACGGAAGACGTTGAGCTGCTGCGCCGAGAGCCCTGCCGCCAGCAGGTCCGGCTCCAACTGACGGGAGTTCGTCTCGTAGAGCGACGTGCCGGTCGACCCGCCCGCCCAGCTCTGCGCGTGGGTGATGGTGTCGACGTCGGTCAGGCCGGCGAGGGTCATCTCGGTGTGCACGTCCTGCGCCCACCCCAGGTCGGCGCCGTGGTCCTGCAACACACCCATCATCGTGTCCATCACCTGCGCGAACAGCTTCGCCGCGTCGTCGCTCGGCGCGTTCAGCACCCGCACCGGCGTCGTGCAGTCGAACTCCTCGACGACCAGCCAGCCGCCGGGAGCCAGCGCGCCGGCGAGGGTACGCAGGACCCGTCGACGCTCGGGCAGGTGCAGCAGCACGAGACGGGCATGGATCAGGTCGAACGCGTCCCCGGGCGGGGGATCGGCGCGCACGTCGTGCCGGCGTACGTCCAGGTTGCCCTGCGCCACGAGGTGGGTGGGGTCGATGTCGGTGGCCAGCACACTGCCGCCCGCGCCGACCGCGCGGGCGATCCGCCGGGCCATCGAACCGCCACCGGCCCCGACCTCCCAGCAGGTCGACCCGAGGCGCAGGACCGGGCGGGCCAGGCGGCGCATCGTGATCGGATCCAGGAAGGACTCCAGCGCCCGCATCTGCGGAACCGCGTCGGGTGCGCCGTTGTCGAAGGTGTACGCGCCATCACTGGTCAGGGTCGCCATCGTCTTCTGCCTCTCTGAGAGACTGTCGGGTAACTGGACGGCTACGCAGTGAGAAGTCGTTCGGCGTTGATGCGTCGGGCGGCTTCGCGCTCGG
>NZ_JBNCKT010000047.1:20785-40652 GCF_049841675.1 Micromonospora sp. DT4 | reverse complement strand
TCTATTTGTCGAGGACCTTCCATCGACGTGTCTCGGCGTGACGTTCCGCCCCCACCCAGTTACCCGACAGTCTCTGACGCGAAGGGAATCTTCGCGTCAGAGCTAGTTTCACGGAATGGCCGAGTGGGTCTGTGACTGCTGCGGGCGGTGGCGGGTGAGCGTGGAGCTGATCCGGGGCCGCTACCGCTACCGGCTGACCTGTCGATATCCCCAGCGGTTCGGCGGTGGCCGCAACGTGCTCGGCGAGGTCGGCTCCGTGGCGGAGCTGGAGGAGCTGCTGCGGCGGCGTACCCCATTGAGCCTGGCCGACCTGCGCGAAGCCGCCTGACCCCGCGCGGCCGGTGGACCCACGGCCCGATCGACGATCGGACCGGCCGGTGGATGCTGCCGCTGCCCGGCGGACGTACCCGGGTCGAGGCGGCCGTCGACCAGGCCGGGCCGCTCGCCGGGCTGATCGGCCTGCTGTACGGCGGACTGCTGAGCCGCTACGTCAGGCTGGAGGCCGACGGGCTCAGGCGTCGCTGCGAGCGGAGCTGACGGCCGGTTTCTCCAGCACGGCCAACGGGGTGCCGTTCGGGTCCGGACGGTGTGCCACGATCCGGTAGCCGTACCGCTGGTACAGCTCGATGTTGCGGGCGCTGTCCGCGCCGGTGAACAGCGTGAACAGGGCCACCTCGGCGGGGCAGGCCGCCTCGATCGCGGCGAGCAGCCGAACGCCGATGCCCTGTCCCTGCTGGTCGGGTGCGACCGACAGGCGCCCGATGTGCGCGGTGTCCCCGTCCATGCGGGCCCGCACCGAGCCGACCAGCCGGTGGCCCAGCCGGGCGGCGAGGACTGTCATCGGGCCGCTCAACGCCGCCCGGACCTCGTCCAGCGTCTCGGTCAACGGCGGCAGGAACGGGTCGGCGTAGTGCTGCGCCTCGGTCAGGTACGCGGCGCGCTGCACGGTGAGGATCTCGCCGGCGTCCGCGACACCGGCCGGGGCGATGGTCGCTTCGACGCTCATCCGTGCAGCACACCACAGTCGGCCGGCCCGCTGATCGCTGGCCGGTCCCTCAGAAGCGGGCGAACGAGCGGATCGGGGCGCGCGGGCCGTACTTCGGCGCTTGGATGCCGGCGGCCTCCAGCAGCAGACACACCCGACCCCGATGCCCCCTAAACGGCTCCAGCAGGGTCAGCATCCGCGCGTCGTCGCCCCGTGGCTCACCGGCGAGCGCCCAGGCCACGGTGTTCGGGATGTGGTAGTCGCCGACGCTTACCGCGTCCGGGTCACCGTAGGCGATCCGGACCACCTCGGCGGCGGTCCACGGGCCGATGCCGGCGATGGCGGTCAGCCTGCGGGTGGCCTCGGTGGCGTCCACGCAGCGCTCCAGCCGATCGGCGAGCGCGGCGGCGCGGCGCAGCGTGTCGGCCCGGCGCTGCTCCACGCCGAACGGGTGGAACACCCAGTACGGCGTGGCGGCCACGGCGGCGGCCTCGGGCGGCAGCAGCAGCGGTTGCAGCGGGCCGGGCGCCGGCTCGCGGAAGTGCCGCACGGTCGCCGCGTACGCCCGGTACGCCTCTTTGCCGGTGACCTTCTGCTCGAAGACCGCGCGCAGCAGCCGGGGGAAGACCTGCCCGGTGGTGGGCATGCGCAGCCCTCGGTGCTCCCGGGCCAGCCGGGCGACGAGCGGGTGCGCCGCCGCCAGGTCGGCGAAGCCGGTCAGGTCGTCGTGCAGCCCGGCGATCTTGTCGGCGCGGGCCACGACGTGCTCGGCGCCCGGACCGTAACCCTCGGCGAGCAGCTCACCGCCCGCCGGCCGCAGGGCGAGGGTCGCCGGCCCGTCCGGGGTGCGGGTAGCCCACCAGAACGTTCCGGCGGCGACACGCGCGCATGGGTCGTACGGGCTGAAGGTCAGGCCGCGGACCGACGCGGCCAGCCGGTAGCCGACGGGCGGGTGCAGCACCCTCGTCGCGGCAGGCTCGGTCTCGGTCACCCCTGCCACTCTGCCAGGTCACGCTGCGGTGCCGGTCGCCGCCGTCGCCGACGCGCTCCGGGCACGATGGTGGCCGGTCGCGCCATCCCCGGCGGCGACCGGCCACCATCGTGCCCTGGCGGTTCGGGATCAGTACGAGTAGCCCGAGCCACCGGCGTCGCTCGACCCGCTGTCCGCCGGCGGCGCGACGGCCTTCGGCGTCGAGGTGGGCAGGCAGGTCAGGTTCTTCTTGCCGTTCTGGTCGACCACGAACCAGGTGCCGCCGACGGCCTGCCCCTTCCACTGGCCGGGCTTCTTGTCGCCGATGTAGCGGTAGACCGGCCAGCCGCCGATGGTGAGCTGGCGGGTGCCGTCCTGGCGGGTGACGCTGCCGACCTTGTCGTCGGAGAGGCCGGTGAGCTGCGGGTTGCCATCGGTCAACGCCGGCGGCCACACCTGCGCGCACTTGTCGACGCAGTTCGACGCGGGCGGGTCGGCGGTGTCCTTGTCGAAGCGGTACAGGACCCAACCGTCCTGGTCCGTCACGACGTTGCCCATGCGGGCGATCTTCTTGCCGATCAACTGCTCGGTCAGGTCGACGTCCGCGGGCGGCGGCGCGTCGGCAGCCGGCGCCTCCGCGGAGGCCGACGCCTCGGGTTCCGCCGACGCGGTGGGCTCGGCCGCGGCGACGGCGACCGGCTCAGCCGCGCCCGAGTTCGCCCCGTCGTAACCCGCGGGAGCGCAGGCCGTTAGTGCGACCATCGCGCTCGCGACGATGACGGTCCGCTTCATCTGTGCCACGTGCCCTCCTCATTCTTGGCAGTTCACCCATAGGTACGGCGGGCGGGCTGTCAAGGTTGAAGAAGTAACAGTGGTCAATTTCACGCATTTTGATTGAACCGGAATGGACGATCATCCGTATGGCCCTGCGCGGAGGCCCCGCCAGGAAAAACACATCGACGCCGGCCAAGGGAACAATGGCCGGCGCCGACGATGGCACGTGACCCTACATGGGCACTGTGACCAGCGGACTCGCCACACCGTTACGGTCGACCGACTGCACCTGGAGTTGCTTGATGTCGCTCGTCAACGCCGACGTCGACGCGCTCAGCTCAAGACCCTGCGGGCGGTTGTTCGTCCCGTAGCCACCGTCGGGCACCGACCACGTCGAAATCACCTCCGTGGCGGCGTTCTTGCGTACCACCACCAATCGGCAGGTACGCGGGCCGGGCAGTTTCCGCAGGCTGAAGTTGATGCGGGTGCCGTACTCCCGCTCGACCAGGAACATGGTCGTCTGGACGCCGGTCGTCGGGTCGGTGGCGTCGACCTGGTCACCCTCCTCCTCGTTGCCGCCAACACCCGGGCCACTCGGCGGCGCGGTCGGCGCGCTCGTGGGCGGGTCGTTGGCGCCGGCGCTCGTCGTCGGCTCCGCGAGAGTCCCCGGCGTCTCGTCCCCGGCCACACTCACGAAGCCGTAACCCGTCAACCCGCCGAAGACCACCACCGCCGCGGCGGTCGCGAGCATCTGACGAAACCTGGTGCGCCGCCGGTCGGCCCGGACCGCGACCAATGTCCGGTCCAGCAGCGCCGGGTCGGTGGCGGTCTGCTCCAGGGCCATCATCGTCTCGCCGTCGATGCCGGAGAGCAGGCCCACCACCGGCACCATCGTCTCCAGCTCGGCCGCGCACGCCCAGCACGCGGCGAGATGCTCCTCGAACCGCTCGGTGTCCTGCTCGTCGAGTACGCCGAGCGCGTACGCGGCGACGTCCATGTGGTCTGGCCGGCTCATTCTGTCACCCCCCGCTCCTGCAGAGCCGTGCGCAAGGCGCGCAGCGCGTAGTAGACCCGCGACTTGGCGGTGCCCAGCGGAAGCCCCAACTCCTCGGCCGCCTCCGGCACCGTCCGCCCCCGAAAGTACGTCGCGATCAGGATCTCCCGATGCGACTGACTCAGCGTACGCAGCGCGTCCGCCACCGTCATCGTGCGCAGCACCCGGTCGGTGCTGTCCGCCTCTGCGAACGCGGTCAGGTCCCGGTCGTACGTCTCCGGCGGCCGGGCCTCCTGGCTGCGGTGCTCGTCGATGGCGATCCGACGCGCCACGGTGACCAGCCACGGTCGCAGCGAACCCTGCCCCTGCGTGCCGAGGCGGTGCGCGTTGCGCCAGGCACGCAGCAGCGTCTCCTGGACGATGTCCTCCGCGCGCTGCCGGTCCCCCCCGGTGAGCCGCATGACGAACATCAGCAACGGGCCGGCGTGCTCGGCGTAGAGCAGCCGGATCAACTGGTCGGAGTGGCTGGCCTCGGTTGTCGTCGCCTGGTGGCGCCCGGGCGCCGGTCGGGGCGTCACCGGACCATTTTGGCGAGACGTGGCTCGGGCGTCGACCCCCCGGGCAGACGAGGTCGACCGCGATGACGACCGCGCGGACAGCCAGTCCGCGCCAACCGCGTCGCCATGCCAACCGGCCGCCACCGCATGCATGTAGACCTCCGGGATGTCCGTGACCAACGCCGGCCCACGAGGCGGGCCGACCGGTGGTACGCAGCGACGCCCCGAGCGGATCAACGAACCGCGAAAAAAGTTCCGGCGGGGCCGCCAACCGGCCCCAGTGGACCGGTTCAGCGGCGGACGGAGAACAGCCCCGGTGGTGGCGGATCCGAGCCGGTGGCGTCGGCGTCGCGCACCACCGCCGCCCCACCTGCGAAGCGGTCCAGCTCGTCGTCGGCCACCACCCGGCCGGGGAACCAGTCGCCGGCTGCCCGCCGGGTCAACGCCGGCACCGGGGGAGCGGTTCGTCCGGCCACCAGCACCAGATTGCCGTACCGGCGACCGCGCAGTACCGCCGCGTCGCCGACCAGGCACGCCTGGGGTAGCACCGTGCGCACCGTGGCGACCTGGCTGCGGGCGTACCGCAGCGGCGGGCCGTCGGCCAGGTTCGCCAGCAACCAGCCCGCCGGACGGAGCACCCGTGCCACCTCGGAGGCGTAGTCCACCGACGTGAGGTGCGCCGGGGTGCGGGCACCGGCGAAGACGTCGGCGACCACCACGTCGTAGCTGGCGTCCCGCGTCGAGGCCAGCACGGCCCGCGCGTCCTGCACGCGGACCCGCAGCCGGGCGTCCGAGGGCCAGGGCAGCACGCGGCGCACCAACTCCACCAGAGCACCGTCCACCTCGGACACGCGCTGGGTCGAGCCGGGCCGGGTCGCCGACACGTACCGGGGCAGGGTCAACGCGCCGCCGCCGAGGTGCAGCACCCGCAGCGGCTCGCCGGGAGGCGCGACCAGGTCCAGTGCGGCGGCCAGCCGCCGGACGTACTCGAACTCCAGGTGCGTGGGGTCGGTCAGGTCGACGTGCGACTGCGGCGCGCCGTCCAACAACAGCGTCCACGAACCGGGCCGGTCCGGCGACGGCACCAGCTCAGCCCGCCCGGTGTCCACCTGCTCGACCACCCGGTCATCCGTTCGTTTGCGCCCCACCGCGACCCCGCCCGCTCAGCGGCCGACGCGCGCCGCGGCGGTCAACGCGCGGTGCAGCAGCCGGGAGTCGCCGAGCAGCGCCCGCAGGCGGCGCTCCAGACCGGCGATCGGGATCAGGTTCTGGGGTGCCCGTGGATCCTTGTACGGCGTCGACGCGAACCGGGGCAGCGTGACCAGCGACAGGTCGGCCAGGTCGATCGCCGCCTCGACGGACAGTTCGATCGAGCACTCCACCCGGACGATGCCGGCCCACGGCGCGCCCACGGCCACCGGCAGGCGCAGATACCACGACCAGCCACCCCAGGGCGTACCGAGCCGGAAGACCGGCGAGCGCTCGCCGGGCGCCAGGCCGGTCACCACCGCCGTCAGTCGGGCGTCCAGGTACTGGCTGTGCTGGCTCTTGATGTAGCCGAGCGTGCGCGGCAGATGGCGGCGACTGCGCAGCGGACCGTCCACCACCAACAGGTCCCCGTCGACCCGGGCGGCGTCGGACACCGCCACCTCCAACGCGGTCAGCGGAGCCTGCACAGCCGCCGGCAACTTCGCCAGTTCGCCCGCGCCACCCACCCGGTGCACCGGATAGCGGATCGCGCCCGCCACCACGTCCTGCGCCGACGGGCTCGCCGTGAACAGACCCCGGCCCACCTGCGTGCCGGCCAACTGCGCCGCGCCCCGACCCAGGTCGCAGCGCACCACTCCGGCCGCGTACGACGCGGCCAGCCCCGGAAACGACCCGCCGTCGTCCTCCGCCGTCCAGATGCTCGCGTCGATGCGGCGGACCCCGTCGACCAGGAGCACCACGTCCGGCGCCCGGACATCGGCGCGTACGCCGATCGCCCGCCAGTCGACGGCCGGCAGCTCCACGTCGACCTCGACCTGGGCGCTGCTCGGGGTGGCCGGGCCGGTGGCGGACGCCTCGAAGGACGCCCCGTACGCCGGGTCCCACGCGTCGACGAAGAACGCCGCCGCACTCCCCGCGCTCACCGGCCGGTCCGTTCGATCCGCGCCGAGCGGGCGTCCTTGCGTACCTCGAAGCGGACCGGAATCCGCTCGGCCAGCGCCGCGACGTGGGTGACCACGCCGACCATCCGGTCACCCCGGGCGGCCAGGTTCTCCAGCGTCGCGGCCACCGTGTCCAGTGTGGCCGCGTCCAGCGTGCCGAAGCCCTCGTCCAGGACGATCGACTCCAGACTCGCCGCGGTCGTCGACATGCCGGCCAACTGCTCGGACAGCGCCAGCGCCAGCGCCAGCGACGCCTGGAACGTCTCCCCACCGGAGAGGGTCCGCACGCCCCGGCGTAACCCGGCGTCGTGGTGGTCGACCACGAAGAACTCGCCCTTGTCGTGCACCAGCTCGTACTGGCCCGAGGACAGCTCCCGCAGGATCCCCGACGCGCCGTCGACCAGCAGATCCAACGCCTCCGCCAGCAGCCACCGCTCGAAGTTGTTGGCCCGCAGGTGCCCCGCGAGGGCCCGCGCCACCTGCGCCTCACGCTCGTGTCCGGCCCGCTGCTCGCGCAACGTACCGGCCTGCTCGCGGCGCTCACGCAGCCGGCGTCGGTCGGCCTCGGCCCGCTCCACGGCGACCGTCGCGGCGTGTACCGGATCGTCGCCGACCGGCACGTCGGCGGCGGCGAAGATGTCGGCGATCCGCTGCTGCACCGCGTCGGCGGCCGCCTCGGCCTCGGCGACGACGGTCGCCCGGCCGGCCCGGTCGGCGCGGCGACGCTCCGCCTCGGCGGTCGCCCAGTCGGTCAGCGCCGCCCACGAGGCCGCCACGTCGTCCCGGTCCGCGGCCGGCGGACCGAACCGGGCCAGCCCGTCGCGGGCGGTGTCGAAGCCCCGCCAGGTCGCCCGCAGCCGCTCCTGCGCCGCCTCCACACCCGCCCGGGCCTGGCGGGCGCTGTCCCGGCCCGCCCGCACGGCGGTCGCCGCCTCGTCCAAGGCGCGTCGCAACCGGGCGTGCTCGGCCAACTCCCGGCGCAGCACCGCCGGCTCGTCCGCGCCCGCGAGCTGCCCGTCCAGCTCGGCCAGCCGGGCGTCCACCTGCTCCTGGCGGGCTCGGGCCTGCACCAGCAGCCGCTCCGCCTCACGCGCTGCGGCGTCGCGTTGCTGCACCGCCGCCTGCGCGGCCTTCGTGGCGGCCCGCGCCGCCTTGCCGGCCGCCGTCGCCGCGGCCACCGCCGAATCCGCCGGGACCGCCGGCACCCGCGCCACCGGCTGCTCGCACACCGGGCAGGGCGCGCCCGGATGCAGATGCGTCCGCAGGCCGACCGCCAGATCGGTGGCCTTCGCCTCCTCGTGCGCCTGGAAGGCCGCCTCCAACTCGGCGTCGGCCCGCTCGGCGTCCACACGGGCGGCGGTCAGCGCCGCCACCGCCGCCGTGTGCTCCACGTCCGCCGCGCGCACCGCCGGCCGAACCGTGTCGGCCTCGCCGATCAGCCGATCCCGATCGTCGTACGCCCGTAGGTGCAGCCGCAGCGCGCTCTCGTCGCCGGCGCTGGCCAGCTCACCGCGTAGCTTCTCCTCCCGCTCCTCGGCCAGCGACACCCACGAGGCCGCCGCGTCGGCCTCGACCCGTGCCGCAGTCACCGCACGCGCCACCTCGGCCACCCCGCGTGGGGCACGGACCCCGGACAGCACGCTCAGCTCGTCGTCGAGCGCGGTCAGGGCGGCCGCTGCCTCCCGCGCGCGTACCCGGGCCGCCGCCAGCTCCGGCATGGCCCCGGTCAGGGCGCCGGCCAGCTCGACCATCCGGTCGACGAGGGCGTCGGCCTCGACCAACGCCTCGTCGTCCACCCCCGTCAGGCCGGCGAGCACCTGGTCGACCGCGTCCAATCTGGCTTCCGCCTGCGCCGCGCGGGCCGTGGCCTTCTTCTGTACGTCCTCGTACACGCCGAGACCCAGCAGGTTGACCAGGATCTGCTGCCGGGTGGCCGGCTTGGCGTGCAGGAAGTCGGCGAACTGCCCCTGCGGTAGCACCACGCAACTGGTGAACTGCTCGTACGGCAGCCCGACCGCCTCCAGTACCGCCTGCTCCATCTCGGCGGGCGTGCCGGCGACCACCTCGCCGAGGTCGTCCGGGCTCAACCCGGTGTCGAGCTTGGTCACGTCGAAGCCGGCCGGCATCACCTGCAACCCGGCGTTCGCCGTCTTGACGTTGCCCCGGCCGTCCCGGCGCACCACGCGGGTCGCCACGTACCGGGCGCCACCGGACTCGAAGACCAGCCGCACCCTGGCCTCGGTTGCCGACGGCGCGAGGGCGTTGGCCAACCCCCGCGCGCCACCCCAGCGGGGCACCGTGCCGTAGAGGGCGAAGCAGATGGCGTCCAACACGGTCGACTTGCCTGAACCGGTGGGCCCGATCAGTGCGAAGAAGTCGGCGTCGGTGAAGTCGACGGTCGTGGAGTCCCGGAAGACCGTGAACCCGGCCATGTCGAGGCGCATCGGTCGCATCAGTGATCGACCTCCTCGAAGAGCTCGTCGAAGAGTTCCCGAACACCCTCGTCGTCGTGGCCCCGGCTGTCCAGGTAGTCGCCGAACAGCTCCCGGGGAGAACGCCCCGACCGCTGCGCGATCCGCGTGCCGCTGCCTGGCGCCGCCAGCAGCTCCGGGTCGATCCGGATCTCCAGCGCCCGGGGAAGCAGCTCCTGGACCTCCTCGCGCAGGCCCGCGCGGGGTTGCTCCCGTACGAACACCCGCAGCCAGGCGTCCGGCGCCTCGATCTCGGCGAGCTGCGCCAGCGTGCCGCGTACCGTCCGCAGCGCGCTCGCCGCGGTCACCGGCACCTCCCGCACCCGGGCGGCCGTGCTGGCGGTCACCTCGACGATCGTCACCGACGGCACGTTCTCCTGCTCGCCGAAGTCGACGGCGAGCGGACTGCCGCTGTACCGCACCGGGCACGGGCCCTCGACGCGCTGCGCCCGGTGCAGGTGACCCAGCGCCACGTAGTGCGCCGTCGCCGGGAAGACGGTGGCCGGCACCGCGTAGCCGAGCACCGTGTGCGCGTCCCGCTCGCCGCCGCCGGCCGCCGCGCCGATCACCGTCAGGTGGGCCGTGACCAGGTGCACCCGGTCCGGCTCCGAGAAACCCTCGGTGAGCCGGCCCAGCACCCGACCCAGGTGGTCGGCGTACGTCTGGTTTGCCTCGGCGGCGGTCAGCTCGTACATCTCCAGCGCGCGGATCGCGTACCGCTGGGACAGGAACGGCAGCGCGGCCAGTTGCCAGCGCTCCCCGCCGGCCGTGGTGCCGTCGATGACGTGCTCGGCCGGATTCTCCCGTACCCCGCCGCGCAGCGTGATGCCCGCGGCCTCGGCCCACGGGCGCAGCGCGTCCAGCGCGGGCCCGTTGTCGTGGTTGCCGCCGATCGCGATCACGTCCGCGCCGGTACGACGCAGCGCGGTCAACGCCCGGGTGACCAGGCGGGTCGCCTCCGAGGTCGGTGCGGCGGTGTCGTAGAGGTCACCGGCGACGATCACCAGGTCCGGCTGTTCGGCGCGGGCGATGTCGATCAACCCGGCCAGCACGGCCTTGTGCTCCTCGGCCCGGGACTGCCCCTTGAGCACCTTGCCCACGTGCCAGTCGGAGGTGTGCAGGATTTTCATGGGTGTGCGGGCCCCCTAGAACGGGATGTCGTCGTCGGTGCTGCCGCCGCCCGAGCCCACCACGGCGAACGGGTCGGCGGACTGGGTGATCGAGCGCAGTGTCTCCGAGGGGGCCCGGCCCGCCTCGGAGACCCGGGTGGCCCAGGCCGGGAACGGGAACTCCAGGCAGAGCGGCACCGGGATGTCCGGCTGGTTGACGAACATGGTGCCCGGCTTGGCGAGCAGCGCCCGCTGCCGCTGCGCCGGCGGCAGGAAGCCGTACTCCGGGCGGGACGCCTCGGCGGGGTCGAGCCGGCCGACCACCCGGATCGCCGAGTTGGTGACGATGCGCCGCTCCACCTCGCTCGCCGTCTGCTGGGCGCCGATCAGGATGACCCCGAGCGACCGACCCCGCTCGGCGATGTCGAGCAGCACCTCCTTGATGGGGGAGGAGCCCTCCCGGGGCGCGTACTTGTTGAGCTCGTCGAGGACGACGAAGAGCAGCGGCTTGGCGGTGCCGGACTTCTCCTTGCGCTCGAACTCGCTCTTCAGCGTTACGCCCACCACGAACCGCTGGGCCCGATCCGGGAGGTTGTGCAGGTCGACGACCGTCACCTGCGCCGATTCGCTGGTGTTGATCGAGTGCGGGCGACGGACGGCCAGGTCGCCGCGGATCAGCCGGGCCAGGTCCTTCTTGCTGCCGATCAGCCGACGGGCGAACGCGTTGACGGTGCCCAGACCGACCGCGCTGCCCGCCCAGTCGGAGCGGGTCTCGTCGTCATTGAGCGCCTCGACGATGTGGTCGACCAGGTCGCCGTAGGACCCGAGCCGGACCCCGTCGATGCTCACCCCACCATCGGCGGGCTGGGCGTAGCGGGCCAGGTGCGCGGCGACCGAGTGCACGACCATCGTGTACTGCTGGCGCTCGTCGTCGGCGTCGGCGAAGACGTACGGCAGCAGGCGGTCCGAGCAGAACTCGCTCAACGTCCAGTAGAAGGCGTCCACGCCGGTCAGCCGGCTGCTCACGTCCGGGGTGCCGGCCGCGTCACCGACCCGGGGCGGGGCGTACACCCGGACGTCGGGGAAGGCACCGGCGCTCAGGCCCAGCTTCGCGTACGCGGCCCGGGTCGGCTCGTCGAGGCGCGTGTTGGGGTGGTCGAGGAACAGCAGGTCCTCGCCCTTGACGTTGAAGATCAGCGCCTTGGCGTTGACCGCGTCGCCGCCCAAGACGCCGGAGCGGAACACCGAGTAGAGCAGGAAGGTGGCAAAGCTGGTCTTGGTGGCCACGCCGGAGATGCCGGAGATCGACACGTGCGCGCCCCGGCTGCCGTCGAGGAAGTCGGCGTTGAGGTAGACCGGCACCCCGTCGCGGCCCATACCCATCGGGATGCGCCGTTCCATCCGGTCGAAGTGCAGCGCGCGGGCCCGCGCGTCGCCCTCGGCCCGGTGCACCACGGCCCCCGGCGTCGGCGGCACGTACAGCTCCGGGTCGACCCGGGTGGTGGTGACCTCGGCCGCCTCCTGCACCTGCGCGGGCAATGTGCCGTCGGCGATGGCGAAGACGTCCGAGTCGAACTGGGCACCCTCGTGCCGGGCCCGGACCTGGGTGACCACCCCGGCGATCGTCACCGGCTCGCGGTTGGGCAGCTCACGACGGGTGACCACCACGTCGTCGAGTTGGAGGTAGCTGCCGGGGGCCACGGCCGTCCAGAACTGCAACGGGGTGGCATCGGCGGTGCCCAGCACCCGGCCGACCAGCTCGCCCGGGCCGTCGAGGTCGTCGAGACCGGCGTCGGTCATCGGTCGAGGTGGGTCGGTCGGGCAGCACGGTCGGGAAGCATGACGTGCATCCTGCCCGAGGAGTACGACAGGTCGCCACGCGACGCGGCGGACGACACGATGCCCTGTCACACTCGCGACGCTGGGTGTGTGGGCGAGCGACGGCCCGTCACACGCGCGGATGCGGCGGAGCCGTCAGACGCGGGCGTGGTGGAGCCGTCACGCGCGGGCGTGGTGGAGCCGTCAGACGCGGGCGTGGTGGAGCAGGAGGACGCCGTCGTCGGCGGCGAGCACGTGCCGCAGCGGCAGGTGCCGGGGTCCGGTGGCGTCGCCGGCGGTGATCCGCCCCGGTCCTGGGCCGGCGAGCAGCGGCGCGATGGTGAGACACAGCTCGTCCACCAGGTCGGCGGCGGTGAGCGCGCCGAGGAGGTGCGGGCCACCCTCGCAGAGCAACTGGGTCAGCCCGCGCCCGTGCAGCTCGGCCAGGGCGGCGGCGAGGTCGACCCGGCCGACGCCGCAGCGCAGCACGTCGGCGACGTCGGTGAGGCCGGGTGGCGGGTCGGCGTCGGAGCGGGTGAGCACGATCGGTCGTACCGGCGCGTCGGCGAACGCGGCCTGCGCCGGGTCCAGGTCGAGGGCGCCGGAGACGACCACCAGCGTCGGGTACGTGGCCAGCCCGTTCGCCCGCCGCCAGGCGCGACGGCGTTCGTCCAGGCGCACGGCCCGGTACCCCTCGTGGCGCAGGGTGCCGGCGGCTACCACGAGGGCGTCGCAGACCATCCGCAGGAGGCCGAAGACGCGCTTGTCCGGCTCGCCCGACAGCCCCGCGGAGTAGCCGTCGACGGTGACCGCACCGTCCAGGCTGGAGACGAAGTTGACCCGTAGCCGGGGCTGGTCGGCGCGGCCGTAGAGGGCGGTCAGCGTGGCGTCGTCGAGCGGCTCGGGGGACGGCTCGGGCCAGAGCCTCCGGATCGGAATTCCGACCGTCATTCGCCGGCCGGACCGGTGACCGGAGGGGTCGGTTCGGCGGTACGGTGCTGGCAGTCGCACCAGTTTCGGCCCGGGCAGTCGTCGTGCCGCCGGGCCCGGCACGCTCGGCAGATCATGCTCGCAGCCTAAGCCGCGGGAGGACAGGACAGCATGCCGCGTCAGATCTTCCAGCTGAAGATGTCCCTCGCCGGCGTCCGTCCGCCAGTGTGGCGGCGGGTGCTCGTCCCGGCTGGCTACACGCTCGACCGGCTGCACCGGGTCGCGCAGCATGCGATGGGCTGGCGGGACTGCCACCTGCACTCGTTCGAGATCGACGCGGTGGCGTACGGCGAGCCCGACCCGGACGGGGGACTGGCGCTGCACGACGAGCTGGACGTCCGGCTGGACGCGGTGCTCGGCAAGGGCAGCAGGTTCTCCTACACGTACGACTTCGGTGACTGGTGGGAGCACGACCTGGTCGTCGAGGACGTGCTGACCGCCGACCACGACGAGCGGTACCCGCTCTGCCTGGATGGGGAGCGTGCCTGCCCGCCGGAGGGCATCGGTGGCCCGGTGGGCTACCAGGCGCTGCTGGCGGCCCTGGCCGATCCTGCTCATCCGGAGCGGGCGCTGTTGGCGGGCTGGGTCACCGACGGCTTCGACCCGACGTTCTTCGATCCCGCCGTCGCCACCACGCTGCTGCGCCGCTTCTGCTGAACTGGCCGGTCGGGCCGGCGTCGATGCCCCGGGGTACCGGTCTGAAACAGGGCGGTAACGATCTGGGAACGCTCCCAACGGTCTATTGACACCCTGATAGCACCCCGGCAATCTCATGGGAGCGCTCCCGGCGGTGTGGCGGAAGTCTCCTTCACAGCTCTCCCCAGACGTCCACGGCCACCGCTGAGCGGCGCGGGGCGCTACAGCACCCCCCACCACGTACGACACACCAAGCCTCACCACTTGAGAGGGGTCAGGATGAGCGTCACCTCACGTCGCCGTTTTGCGGCGATCGCGCTCGCGTCGGTCGCCGTGCTCGCCGCGGCGACCGCCTGCGGCGACGGCGACTCGTCGTCCGATTCGGACGGCGGCAAGGTCACCCTGGTCGTCGACGTCTTCGGCGACCAGGGCTTCGGCTACGAGGATCTCTACAAGCAGTACCAGACGGAGCACCCGAACGTCACGATCCAGGAGCGCGGCAAGGGCCTCGGCCTGGGCGACTACAACACCCGGCTGACGCAGCAGATCACCGCCGGGGCCGGTGCCGGTGATGTCGTCGCCCTCGAAGAGGGCACGATCGTGCAGTTCTTCGCGCAGGCCGACAAGTTCGTGAACCTGGCCGACCACGGCGCCAACGACCTCAAGGGCAACTTCCTGCCCTGGAAGTGGGAGGGTGGCCTCACTCCGGACGGCAAGGTGCTCGGTCTCGGCACCGACGTCGGTGGCATGGCCGTCTGCTACCGCAGTGACCTCTTCAAGGCCGCGGGCCTGCCGACCGACCGTGAGCAGGTCGGCGCACTCTGGCCGACGTGGGACGCCTTCATCGAGCAGGGTCAGAAGTTCGCCGCCGCCGACAAGAAGCACAAGTTCGTCGACTCGGCCACCAACTTCTACAACATCGTGCTGATGCAGACGGCGGGCGCGGGCAACGGCTACACCTACTTCGACAAGAGCAACAAGCTCGTCGTCGGCGAGAACCCGGACGTGCAGTCCGCGTTCCAGCAGACCACCAAGATGATCAGCGCGGGTCTGTCGAACAACCTGCGCAGCTTCTCCAACGAGTGGAACGCCGGTTTCAAGAACGGCAGCTTCGCCACCATCGGCTGCCCGGCGTGGATGACCGGTGTCATCAAGGGGCAGGCCGGTGACGCGGCGGCTGGCAAGTGGGACGTCGCCAAGGCGCCGGGTAACGGCGGTAACTGGGGCGGTTCCTGGCTGGCCGTGCCGAAGGCCAGCAAGCACCAGAAGGAAGCCGCCGAGCTGGCCAAGTTCCTGACCAGCGCCAAGAGCCAGACCGAGGCGTTCAAGAAGGTCGGCAACCTGCCCTCGTCGCCGCAGGCTCTTGAGGACCCGGCCGTGCTGGCCGCGACCAACGAGTACTTCAGCGGCGCGCCGATCGGCAAGATCTTCGCCGCCGGCGCGAAGGAGCTGAAGCCGGTCTACCTCGGCCCGAAGAACCAGGCGGTCCGGGATGCTGTCGAGAACGCGCTGCGCAGCATCGAGCAGGGCAAGGCCGCCGACGCCGCTTGGCAGGACGCGGTGAAGAACGGCCAGGCAGCAGGCAAGTAACGGCTGTGACGCGCTCACGGGTGGTGCCGCTCCGGCGCCACCCGTGACCCGCGTCGAACGCCCTGCCGCGGCGCCCCACGAGGTGCCGCCGAGTGTGAAGGACCGCTCATGAGCTCCCTGAATACCCCCGCGCCACCGGGCGCGTCGGCCCGCGGGCCGCGCCCGGCGCCGCGCCACTCAACGGCGCGCCGCCGGCAGTTGAACCGGCTGGACCTGCGCTTCACCCCGTACGTCTTCGTCCTGCCGTTCTTCGTGCTCTTCGCGATCTTCGGCGTCTACCCGATCGTCTACACGTTCTGGATCGCGATGACCGACCGGTCACCGATGAACGCGACGATCAGCTTCGTCGGTCTGGACAACTTCGTCGAGCTGTTCACGAACGACCCGCAGTTCTGGAACGCGGTGGTGAACACCTTCGGGATGTTCGCGCTCTCCACCATCCCGCAGTTGCTCATCGCGCTGCTGCTGGCGAACGCGCTGAACCGGCGCATCCGCGGCCAGATGTTCTTCCGACTGGCCATCGCGATGCCGATCATCACCTCGACCGCCGTGGTGGCGCTCATCTTCTCGATGATCTACGCCCGCGATTTCGGTCTGATGAACTGGCTGCTGGACCTGGTCGGTGTCGGCCCGATCGACTGGCGGGCCAACCGCTTCGCCTCCTGGTTCGCCATCGCCACGATGGTCGACTGGCGGTGGGTGGGCTACAACGCCCTGATCTACCTCGCGGCGATGCAGTCGATCAGCAAGGACGTCTACGAGGCAGCCGCCCTCGACGGCGCCTCGCAACGCCGCCAGTTCTGGTCGATCACCATCCCGCAGCTGCGTCCCACCATCATCTTCACGCTGATCATCTCGACCATCGGTGGCCTGCAGCTCTTCACCGAGCCGTTGATGTTCACCAGCGGCTCGGGCGCGCTCTCCGGCGGCACGGAGGGGCAGTTCCAGACGATCACGATGTACCTGCTGGACGTCATGAACCAGCGGTTCCGGTGGGGTTACGCGGGCGCCGTCGCCCTGGTGCTGTTCCTGCTGATCGCGTCCGTCTCGTTCCTCAACTACCTGCTGGCCCGCCGCATCAGCTCCGACAAGTGAGGGTGGCCCACCCATGACCAGTACCACTCTGCGACCGCCGACGGTCCGGCCACCGGCCGAACGCGCCGGCATCCGCCACCGGGCGGAGAAGCTCTGGACGGCCAGCCCACTCACCTGGTTCGGGCTCGTCCTCGGCGTCATCCTGTCGCTCTTCCCGTTCTACTGGATGATCGTCATCGCCTCACGGACCAGCGACGCGGCGAACTCCTGGCCGCCGCCGTTCCTGCCGGGCGGCAAGCTGGGCGAGAACATCCAGCGGGTGCTCGACAACGGCGACGCGAACATCGTCAAAGGCCTGATGAACTCGTTCCTGGTGTCGGGCACGATCACGGTGGCGACCGTGTTCTTCGGCTCGCTCGCCGGGTTCGCGTTCGCGAAGCTGCGCTTCCGCGGCAAGAACGCGCTGTTGCTCATCATCCTGGCCTCGATGATGATTCCCATTCAGCTCGGCGTGCTTCCGCTGTACATCCTGATGGCCAAGCTCGAATGGCTGAACACGATGCCGTCGGTGACGGTGCCGTTCCTGATCGGCGGCTTCGGCATCTTCATGATGCGCCAGTACGCCGAGCAGGCGGTGCCCAACGAGCTGATCGAGGCGGCCCGCGTCGACGGCTGCTCCACCTGGCGTGTCTACTGGCACGTGGTGGTGCCGGCGCTGCGACCGGCGGCGGCTGTGCTCGGGCTGCTCACCTTCATGGAGCAGTGGAACCAGTTCTTCTGGCCCTTCGTGGTGCTCGCCGACCCGGCCAACCCGACCGTGCAGATCTCGCTGCGCAGTCTGAACACCGCATATTTCGCGGACAATTCCCAGATTTTCGCGGGTACGCTCATCGCGACCCTTCCGCTGTTCATCGTCTTCGTTCTGTTCGGCCGCCAGATCATTGGCGGGATCATGGAAGGTGCCGTCAAGTCGTGAGCAACGCCGCCAGCCCATCCGCCGTCGACCTCCTCGACGAGCGTTCCGGGCTGACCTTTCCGCCCGGCTTCCTGTGGGGAGCCGCGACCGCGGCCTACCAGATCGAGGGGGCGGCGGCCGAGGACGGCCGCACCCCGTCGATCTGGGACATTTTCAGCCACACCGAGGGCCGGGTGGTCAACGGGCACACCGGCGACGTGGCCTGCGACCACTACCACCGGCTCGGTGACGACGTCGCGTTGATGGCCGAGCTAGGCCTGAAGTCGTACCGTTTCTCGGTCTCCTGGCCCCGGGTGCAGCCCGGCGGCACGGGCGCGGCCAACCCGCAGGGCCTGGACTTCTACCGGCGCCTCGTCGACGAGCTGCTGGCCCACGACATCGAGCCGTGGCTCACCCTCTACCACTGGGACCTGCCCCAGGAGCTGGAGGACGCTGGCGGCTGGCCGTCGCGGGACACCGCCGCCCGCTTCGCCGACTACACGACGCTCGTCGCCGACGCGCTCGGCGACCGGGTACGTTACTGGACGACGCTGAATGAGCCGTGGTGCTCGGCGTTCCTCGGGTACGGCTCCGGCGTACACGCCCCCGGTCGGTCCAACGGCGCGGACGCGGTCCGCGCCGGACACCACCTGATGCTCGGGCACGGCCTGGCCGTGCAGGCGCTGCGGGCCGCCAGGCCCACGGCCGAGGTGGGCGTGACCGTCAACCTGTACCCGGTCGACGCGGCCACCGACGCCCCCGCCGACGTCGACGCGGCCCGCCGGATCGACGGGCTGGCCAACCGCTTCTTCCTCGACCCGCTGCTGCGCGGGTCGTACCCGGAGGACCTGGTGGCCGACCTGCGTACGGTCACCGACTTCGACCACGTCCGTGACGGTGACCTGGCGAGCATCTCCACGCCGCTGGACCTGGTCGGGATCAACTACTACAGCCGGCACGTGGTCGCCGCGCCGATCGAGGGCGCCGAGCCCGAGCCGTACTGGCGGGCACCCTCCTGCTGGCCGGGCAGCGAGGACGTCCAATTCGTCACCCGGGGCGTCCCGGTCACCGACATGAACTGGGAGATCGACGCCCCGGGCCTGGTGGAGACCCTGCGGCGGGTGCACGAGGAGTACACCGACCTGCCCCTGTACGTCACCGAGAAC
The DNA here is from genome assembly GCF_049841675.1 of Micromonospora sp. DT4. NCBI lineage: Bacteria > Bacillati > Actinomycetota > Actinomycetes > Micromonosporales > Micromonosporaceae > Micromonospora > Micromonospora sp. DT4. The sequence goes on along the minus strand of NZ_JBNCKT010000047.1, from coordinate 22,452 downwards.
GGGTCCGCGTTCGTCGACACCGTCGTCGACGGGCAGGTCGACGACGTCGACCGGCTGGCCTACTTCGATGCCCACCTGCGGGCCTGCCACGAGGCGATCAACGCGGGCGTGCCCCTGCAGGGATACTTTGCCTGGTCATTGATGGATAATTTCGAGTGGGCCTGGGGCTACACCAAGCGCTTCGGCATGATCCACGTCGACTACGACAGCCAGCTTCGCATCCCCAAGTCCAGCGCCAGGTGGTACGCCTCGGTGATCCGACGCAACGGTCTGGCCGCACAATAGGCACGGGCCAGCCATCAGGGCGGTCCCGGCGTCCATCCTCGGGTGGGGCCGGGTCCGCCCGCCGTCGGAGGAGCAGACGATGACAACGCAGCGCACCCGCTCGCTCGGGCGCCCGACCCTCGACGCGGTCGCGGCGCGCGCCGGCGTGGGTCGGGGCACGGTTTCGCGCGTGGTCAACGGCTCGCCCCAGGTCAGCCCGGAGGCTCGGGCCGCGGTCCAGCAGGCCATCGCCGAGCTGGGGTACGTGCCGAACCGCGCGGCCCGAGCGCTGGTCACCCAGCGGACCGACTCCGTCGCCCTGGTGGTGTCCGAATCCGGGGAGCGGATCTTCACCGAGCCGTTCTTCGCGGCGATCGTGCGGGGGATCAGCTCCGGTCTGCTGGAGACGCCCATGCAGCTCTGGCTGGCGATGGCCCAGTCGCCGGTCGAGCGGGAGCGCGTCGAGCACCACCTCACCAACCAGCACGTCGACGGCGTACTGCTGCTGTCGCTGCACGACTCCGATCCGCTGCCCACCCTCCTGGAGGAGCGCGGCCTACCTGCGGTGCTCGGTGGCCGACCGGCCCGGATGCTGCAACCTGGCGCCCAGCCGGCCTGGTTCGTCGACGTGGACAACGTTGGCGGTGCACGGCAGGCGGTGGAGTACCTGACCGGCCAGGGTCGGCGGCGGATCGCCACCATCGCCGGCCCGCAGGACATGGGCGCCGGCCTGGCCCGGCTGGCCGGCTACACCGAGGCCGTCAAGGCCACCGGCGTCGGCGTCAACCCCGACCTGATCGCGTACGGCGACTTCAGCGAGGGCAGCGGGGCGACCGCCATGCGCCGACTGCTGGACGCCTGCCCGGACCTGGACGCCGTCTTCATCGCGTCCGACCTGATGGCGTTCGGCGCGCTGCGTACCCTGCGTGACGCCGGTCGACGGGTCCCGGAGGACGTCGCCGTGATCGGCTTCGACGACGCGCCGGTCGCCCGGCAGGCGGACCCACCGTTGACCTCGGTCTTCCAGCCGGTGGAGGAGATGGGCCGGCAGATGGCCCGACTGCTGGTCGCCCGCATCCGCGGCGACGACCTACCCGCTCCCCACATCCTCCTGGACACCCAGTTGGTCCACCGAGCCAGCGCCTGACCCACCCCACCCCACCTCCCACCCCCACCCCGCCCCGGGCCCCGCCCTGCCTGGGCCCCCTGCCCGGCCCTGCCCTGCCCGGCCCTGCCCTGCCCTGCCCGGCCCTGCCCGGCCCGGCCCGGCCCGGCCCGGCCCTGCCCGGCCCTGCCCTGCCCTGCCCGGCCCTGCCCGGCCCGGCCCGGCCCTGCCCGGCCCGGCCCGGCCCTGCCCGGCCCGGCCCGGCCCTGCCCGGCCCGGCCCGGCCCTGCCCGGCCCG
>NZ_JBNCKT010000047.1:0-20556 GCF_049841675.1 Micromonospora sp. DT4 | reverse complement strand
CCGGCCCGGCCCGGCCCTGCCCGGCCCGGCCCGGCCCTGCCCGGCCCTGCCCGGCCCGGCCCGGCCCTGCCCGGCCCTGCCCTGCCCGGCCCGGCCCGGCCCTGCCCGGCCCGGCCCGGTGATCATGGGGTTAGCGGTGATCTTTCGGGCAAACCGGACCGCCAACCTCATGATCATGCGGGTGGGGGCGACATGGTCGTGCTCGATCCTTGTTGTAGTGGTGTTGTGGGCGGGGGAGGCCACTACATCCGTGATCGAGTGCGATCTTTCGGTGTGCGGTGTGCGGTGTGCGGTGTGCGGTGTGCGGTGTGCGGTGTGCGGTGTGCGGTGTGCGGTGTGCGGTGGGTGGTGTGCGGTGGGTGGTGGGGGTGGGGGTGGTGCGCGGTGCGCGGTGTCAGGTGGGGGTCGGGGTCCAGCGGCGGAGTTCGCGTTTGGCGAGGGAGTTGCGGTGGACCTCGTCGGGGCCGTCGGCGAGGCGGAGGGTGCGGGTCTGCGCCCAGAGGGCGGCCAGCGGCGTGTCCTGGCTGACGCCGGAGCCGCCGTACCCCTGGATGGCCTTGTCGATCACCCACTCCGCCATCGCCGGTGTGGCGATCTTGATGGCCTGGATCTCGGTGTGCGCACCCTTGTTGCCGACGGTGTCCATCAGCCAGGCTGTCTTGAGCACGAGCAGGCGGGCCTGTTCGATGCGGACCCGCGACTCGGCGATCCACTCCCGCACGACGCCCTGCTCGGCGAGGGGTCGGCCGAACGCGATCCGTCCGAGCGCCCGCTTGCAGAGCAGCTCCAATGCCCGCTCAGCCATTCCGATTAATCGCATGCAGTGGTGGATCCGGCCCGGGCCCAGCCGGGCCTGGGCGATGGCGAAGCCGCTGCCCTCGGTGCCGATCAGGTTGTCCGCCGGCACCCGTACGTCGGTGAAGTGGATCTCGGCGTGCCCGCCGTGCGAGCCATCGGTGTAGCCGAAGACGGTCATGCCCCGGCGGACGGTCACCCCGGGGGTGTCGCGGGGGACGAGCACCATGCTCTGCTGGCGGTGCCGGTCGGCGTCCGGGTTGGTCTTGCCCATCACGATGAAGATCTCGCAACGCGGGTCCATCGCGCCGGACGACCACCACTTGCGGCCGTTGATGACGTACTCGTCGCCGTCGCGGGTGATCCGGGTGGCGATGTTGGTGGCGTCGGAGGAGGCCACCTCCGGCTCGGTCATGCAGAAGGCGGAGCGAATCTCCCCCTCCAGCAGCGGTCTGAGCCACCGCTCGCGCTGGGCGTCCGAGCCGAACTCGGCCAACAGCTCCATGTTGCCGGTGTCCGGCGCCGCGCAGTTGACCGCCTCGGGCGCCAGGTGTGGGCTGTGCCCGGTCAGCTCGGCGAGCGGGGCGTACTGGAGGTTGGTCAGGCCGGCGCCGTAACGCGGGTCGGGCAGGAACAGGTTCCACAGGCCGCGCTTGCGGGCCTCGGCCTTCAGCTCGGCCAACACCGGGGTACGCGACCACGGGTCACCTGCGGCTGCCTGCTCGGCGTGCACCGGCTCGGCCGGGTAGACGTGCTCGGTCAGGAACCGGGTCAGCTGGTCGCGCAGCTCCTCGGTCCGGGCGTCGTACGCGAAGTCCATCACCGCTCCCCGGCGGCGGTCAGTCCGTACGCGACCAGCGGTGCCACCATCTCGCCGATCCGGTCGAAGCCCTCGCCGAGCGTCTGCCCGAGCGTGTGGCGGTAGTGGATGCCCTCGCAGATGACCGCGAGCTTGAAGCAGCCCAGCGCGACGTGCCAGTGCAGTGGCCCGACGTCGACGTCGCTGCGCCCGGCGTACCGGTCGATCAGCTCGGCGCCGGTGGGGAAGCCGGCGCGCGGGCCGAGGCCGTCGGCGACGGGGTTGCCGGCAGCGGTGTCGCTGTCGCCCAGCACGTCCCAGTACGTCAGCAGCAGTCCCAGGTCGGCGAGGGGATCGCCGAGGGTGGCCATCTCCCAGTCGAGGACGGCGTGCACGGCCACCGGGTCGGCCGAGGCGAGGAGGTTGTCCAGCCGGTAGTCGCCGTGCACGATGCGGCCGGCGTTCGCGCCCTCCGGGGCGGTCGCGGCGAGCCTGTCGCGCAGCTCGTCGATGCCGGGCAGGTCGCGGCTGCGCGAGCGGTCGAGCTGCCCGGCCCAGCGGCGGACCTGCCGGGCCAGGTAGCCCTCGGGGCGGCCGAAGTCGCCGAGCCCGACGGCGGCCGGCTCGACGGTGTGCAGCGCGGCGAGGGTGTCCATCATCGCCATGGCGAGTGCCCGGCGTCGCTCGTCGCCCAGTGGGTCGGTCTGGGCGCGGGTGCGGAACACCTCACCGGGCACGCGTTCCATCAGGTAGAACGGTGCGCCGAGGACCTCGGTGTCGGTGCAGAGCAGCAGCGCGCCGGGCACCGGCACCTCGGTTGGCGCCAGCGCCGAGATGACCCGGAACTCGCGGGCCATGTCGTGCGCTGTCGCCAGCACGTGCCCCAGCGGTGGCCGGCGCAGCACGACCTCCCGGTCGCCGAGGCGCAGCAGGTAGGTGAGGTTGGATTTGCCGCCGACGATCAACTGGGCCCGCACCTGCCCCGCGGCCAGCTCGGGTCGGTGCGTCGCCAGGTAGCCGGCGAGCCGATCGAGGTCGATCCCGGCGCTGGTGGCCGGATCAGCGTCCGGCCGGAGCGCGCTGGTGGCCGGATCAGCGTCCGGCCGGAGCGCGCTGGTGGCCGGATCACTCATCCGACTAGTTGATGGCAGCCCGTTCACGTTGTCAAGGTCAGATTTTCCCCTCGGGACATGCCTCTGCAACAGGGGCGAAATGGTCACCATAAAGGCTGTGAGCAGCCTGCCGGCCGTCGCCGGCCTGCCGAGCGGAGGGACAGACATGTTGCTGCGAGTTCGGGTCACCCTGCCGGACCGTCCGGGCACCCTCGGCCAGGTCGCCCGCACGCTGGGTGTCTCCGGCGCGGACATCGTGCAGGTCGTGGTCCTGGAACGTCTCGGCGGACGCGCGGTGGACGATTTCACGGTGGTGTGGCCCGGCGCGGCCCGGGTCGAGCGCCTGCTGGCCGGCCTTGCGGCGATTCCGGGTGTACGGGTGGACGGGGTGTGGCGGGCGATCGGCGCGCCCACCACCACCGGCCAGGACGCGGAGCTGCTGGCCCAGGTCGCGGCCAACCCGGCCGACGGGCTGGAGACCCTTGTCGACGCCGTGCCAGGGTTGCTGGCGGCCGACTGGGCGGCCGCCGCGGTGGTCCCGGTGGACTGGGCGTCACGTAGCGGGGGCGGCGGGGCCACCGTGGGCCACGCGAGCTGGCGCGCTCCCGTACCGCCGCGGTTGCCGGAGGTGACCCCGCTGCGCGGCCGGTCGATGACCGCGCCCGACAGCACCCACTACGCGATCGCCCCGTTCGGCCGGGCGGGCCTGGTGCTGGTGGTCGCTCGCGAGCACAACGAGACCCTCAGCGCCGCGGGTTTCCACAGCACCGAGGTCGACCGGCTCACCCAGCTCGTCCGGGCCTGCGCGGTGATCCTCGGCGACCGACTGGACCTGGTCGGCGCGCCACCGGTGGTCGCCGGCCCCTGACCAGCGCGAGGAGTTCCCGGGTCGACACCGGCGAGCAACCGGGCGGCAACAGCCGCGGGCGAGGCTCTGGGGTGGGAAGGGAGCCAACCATGACGTTGTGGCGGATCCGAGCGACAGTGGACGACCGACCGGGTTACCTGTCGGTCCTCACGGCGAGCCTCGCGCTGCGCGGGGTCAACATCCTCACCGTGCAGGTGCAGCCCACCGAGCAGGGCGCGGTGGACGACTTCCTGGTCGACGCGCCGGACGCGCTCGACGAGGCCGAACTGATCGCCGCCGTCGAGCGGGGGCGCGGGCGGGACTGCTGGGTGGCGCGCAGCGAGGCGCACGGCCTGGCCGACCAGCCGACCCGGGTGCTCGGGCTGGCCAACCGGCTCGTGCGCGATCCGGACGCGACCGGTGAGGCGCTGCGTACCCTGCTCGGGGCGGACTCGGTGAGCTGGCGGCCGGCGGTGACCGGCGACGACTGGGGCATCACCGGCACGAGCATGTTCCTGGACGATCCGGCGGGCGGTTCGTTCGCGCTGCGCCGGGCCGCGCCCGACTTCACTCCGGCGGAGTACGCCCGGGCGCAGGCCCTGGTCGAGCTGGCGGCCACCGTGACCCGTCGAGCTGCCGAGCAGGTCACCCTGGTGCTGCCCGACGGTGCCGAGGTGGCGGTGCGGCCGGCGAACGCGGACGACCTGTCGGGTGTGCTGGAGCTGCACGAGGCGTGCTCCTCGCGTAGCCGGGAGCGGCGCTACCTCAGTGGGGCGGCGCTGCCGCGGCAGGACCGGCTCCGCCGCCTGTTGGAGCCGAGTCGGGGGCTCACCCTGGTCGCCACGACCACCGACGGGGACGGCGCGGTGGTCGCGCTGGCGAACCTGCTCGGCGAGGGCGACGAGGCCGAGGTGGCGCTTCTGGTACGCGACGACTGGCAACGCCGCGGCCTGGGTTCGGCCCTGCTGCGCCGGCTGGTGTCGCACGCCGACCGGGCCGGGTACGCGGCGCTGGTGCTGCACGTGCGGGCGGACAACGCGCCGATGCTGCGGACGCTGCGCCGGCTGGACCGGCCCAGCTCGGTGCAGCGGGACGCCGGTCTGCTCACCCTGACCGTGCCGCTGGCGGTCCCCGTGCCGGCCCCGCGCCGGGGTGTCGTCCGGTCCTCGGCTGGTCCGGACGGGTCTCGGACGCCTGTGGAGCAGGTGGCGCGTTGACCGGTGTGGTCGGGGTCGGTTCGCCGTTGCGGGTCCGCACGTCCGGCACGGGGGCATAGGCGCGGAACGCCCACGACCGGCTGCCGGGGGATGTCCGGGACCGGTCGCGGGCGTTCGACGGTCAGCTCGTGAAGGTGATCCGGTCGTGGCGGCGACGCATCATCAGCAGGGAGTCGCCGCCGATGAGAGCGACGCCGGTGAGCGCGAAGCTGGTGACGGCCACGCCGGTGAGCGGGAGACTGCCGCCGTTGTCACCGCCGCTGCCCGCGTTCGCCGAGGTCGAACCGCCCCGGCGACACCGACCCCGACGGCCGCGCGGTCGCGCGCGTGTCCCTGTAACGCCTGCGACCGTGATGGCGCTGGGGCGCGGCATGGGCTTCCCAATCGACGAGACGCACATTACATTGTCGAATATCCATGGGAGCGCTTCCACGGCCTGTGGTCACACCGCCACCCCCGCTGTCGCCGGTGGCCGTGCCGCCCCACGCCGTCCCGCGTCGGTGCGACCACCGGCGGCGCCTGGTGAACAGGAGCCCTTCATGCGCCACCTGACCCGGCCGTCCACCGGCCACCCCGGCCGGTCGCCCGTCGCCGACCAGCCCTGGCCCCGACGGCTGCTGGCGGCCGGCGTCGCACTGCTCACCGGTGTGTCCCTCGCGGTCGCCGCGCCGACGCCCGAGCCCGCGTCGGCCGCACCGTCCTTCAACTACGCCGAGGCGTTGCAGAAGTCGCTGCTGTTCTACGAGGCGCAGCAGTCCGGCCAACTGCCTGACTGGGACCGCGTCTCGTGGCGCGGCGACAGCGCCCTCACCGACGGCGCGGGCGCGGGGCTGGACCTGACCGGCGGCTGGTACGACGCCGGCGACCACGTCAAGTTCGGCTTCCCGATGGCGTTCAGCGCCACCATGCTCGCCTGGGGAGCGGTGGAGTACCGCAGTGGCTACAGCGCCTCCGGGCAGTTGCCGCACCTGCTCAACAACCTGCGCTTCGTCAACGACTACTTCATCAAGGCGCATCCGTCGGCGAACATCCTCTACGGACAGGTCGGCAAGGGCGACGACGACCACAAGTGGTGGGGCCCGGCCGAGGTGCTGCCGATGGCGCGGCCCGCGTACAAGATCGATGCGAGCTGCGGCGGCGCGGACCTGGCGGGGGAGACGGCGGCCGCGATGGCCGCCTCCTCAATGGTGTTCCGGCCCACCGACGCGACCTACGCGGACAAGCTGCTCACCCACGCCCGGCAGCTCTACACGTTCGCCGACACGGTGCGGAAGGCCTACAGCGAGTGCATCACCGACGCGTCCTCGTTCTACAAGTCGTGGAGCGGCTGGCAGGACGAGCTGGTGTGGGCCGCGATCTGGCTCTACCGGGCCACCGGCGACGCCAGCTACCTGGCCAAGGCCGAGAGTGAGTACGACAAGCTCGGCACCGAGGCGCAGTCCACCACCCGCTCCTACATGTGGACGATCGCCTGGGACAACAAGCAGTTCGGCGCGTACGTGCTGTTGGCCAACCTGACCGGCAAGCAGAAGTACGTCGACGACGCCAACCGCTGGCTGGACTACTGGACCGTCGGCGTGAACGGGCAGCGGGTGCCGTACTCGCCGGGCGGGATGGCGGTGCTCGACTCCTGGGGCGCGCTGCGTTACGCGGCCAACACCTCCTTCGCCGCCCTGGTCTACAGCGACAAGACCACCGACACCACCCGCAAGGCGCGCTACCACGACTTCGCCGTCCGGCAGATCAACTACGCGCTCGGCGACAACCCGCGCAACTCCAGCTACGTCATCGGCTTCGGTGCCAACTCGCCGAAGAACCCGCACCACCGCACCGCGCACGGCTCGTGGTGGGACAGCCAGACCGTGCCCGTCGAGACCCGGCACACCCTCTACGGCGCGCTGGTCGGCGGCCCGTCCTCGGCCAACGACGCGTACAGCGACAGCCGGTCGGACTACGTGATGAACGAGGTGGCCACCGACTACAACGCCGGCTTCACGTCCGCGCTGGTCCGGCTGACCTCCGAGTACGGCGGCACCCCGCTGGCGAACTTCCCGGTCGCCGAGACGCCGGACATCGACGAGATGACCGTGGAGACCACTGTCATGCAGGCCGAACCGCGGGCCACCGGGCTCAAGGCGATCATCTACAACAAGTCGGCGTTCCCGGCCCGCGCGCTGACCGACGGCAAGTTCCGGTACTACTTCCGGCCCGACGGCAGCGGCCCGGTGCAGGTCACCTCCGGCTACACCCAGGGCTGCCCGTCCCCGACCGCCGCCAGGCAGTTCAGCGGCGACATCTGGTACGTCGAGGTGGACTGCACCGGTTACACCATCGCCCCGGCAGGACAGTCCGCGCACCGGATGGAGGTCCAGTTCAAGATCGGCGTGCCGGAGGGCGGCACCTGGGACCCGACCAACGACCCGTCGTACCAGGCGACCGCCGGGCCGAACCGCAAGGTTCCGCTCTACGCCGGCAGCACCCGCGTCTGGGGTGAGGAGCCGGGGCCGATCGTGCCGGACACCACCGCGCCGAGCGTCCCGGGCAAGCCGGTGGCGTCCAATCTCGCGTCCCGCTCGGTCACGCTGACCTGGTCGGCGTCCACCGACAGCGGCGGCAGCGGCCTGGCCGGCTACGAGGTCCGTGAGGTCCAGGTCGGCAGCGACACGGTGCTGAACCGGCCGGTCACCGACACGACGCTGGCCATCTCGACGCTGCTACCGGCGACGTCGTACGAGTTCAGCGTCGTGGCCCGTGACGGCGCGGGCAACACGTCGGCGGCTTCACCGGTGCTCACCGTGACCACGCCGCCGACCGGCTCCACCGACACGACCGTGCCGAGCACGCCCGGCACGCCGGTCGCCTCGGCGGTCACCGCCACCGGCCTCACCCTGGCCTGGACACCGTCGACCGACAACGTGGGCGTCACCGGTTACCGGGTCTACCGCGAGGCCGGCGCGACCGACGCGCTCGTCGGGTCGCCGACCGGCAGCACTCTCGCCGTGACCGGGCTGACGGCCTCAACGGCGTACCAGTTCTACGTGGTGGCCGTCGACGCGGCTGGCAACACCTCCGCGGCGTCCGCGCCGGTCGCGGTGACCACGGCGGCGCCGCCGGTCGGCGGCACCTGCTCGGTGGGGTACGCCACGACGGACTGGAACAACGGCTTCACCGCCACGGTGACGATCACCAACACCGGCACCGCCGCGATCAACGGCTGGACGTTGCGGTTCAGCTTCGCCAACGGGCAGGCCATCAGCCAGGGCTGGTCGGCGACCATCAGCCAGTCCGGGGCGGCGGTCACCGCGACGAACCTGTCCTACAACGGCACGATCGCGCCGGGCGCGTCGGTGAGCTTCGGCTTCAACGGCTCGCACAGCGGCAGCAACCCGAAGCCGACGGCCTTCACCGTCAACAACACCACCTGCGCCATCGCTTGAGTCGTCGACGCGGCGGGGTGTGGCCGGTACCGCGCCCGGGCGACCGGCCACGCCACGCCGCGCAAGGCAAACATTTCCGAAACTTTTCCGAAACTCCGTCGCGCGGGCCGCCGCATGGTTAGCATCGACTGAGTTAGATATATCAACCAACACTTCCGGTCGTTCCGCCTCGGCGGCCCGGGTCTAGGCCAGTAAGGAGGCCGAGATGGCAATGAGCCCATCCGTTCATCGCGGCGGGACTCGGCGACGGCGATCGCCCGTCGTCCGAGCGCTGCTCGCCGGCGCGTTCAGCGTCGTGACCGTGGCCGCTGTCGCGGTGATGATGCCCTCGGCGAACGCCGCCGCGTCCACGCTCGGCGCGGCCGCCGCGCAGTCGGGCCGATACTTCGGCACCGCCATCGCGGCGGGCCGGTTGGGCGACTCGACGTACAGCACGATCGCGGCGCGTGAGTTCAACATGATCACGGCTGAGAACGAGATGAAGCCGGACGCGACGGAGCCCCAGCGGGGCCAGTTCAACTTCAACTCCGGTGACCAGATCTACAACTGGGCGACCCAGCGCGGCCTGAAGGTCCGTGGGCACACCCTGGCCTGGCACGGGCAACAGCCGTCGTGGATGCAGAGCCTGAACGGCAGCAGCCTGCGTCAGGCGATGATCGACCACATCAACGGAGTGATGGGCCACTACCAGGGCAAGCTCCCCGCCTGGGACGTGGTCAACGAGGCGTTCAACGAGGACGGCAGCCGCCGCAGCTCGAACCTCCAGGGCACCGGCAACGACTGGATCGAGGTGGCGTTCCGCACCGCGCGGGCGGCCGACCCGTCGGTCAAGCTCTGCTACAACGACTACAACATCGAGAACTGGTCGTACGGCAAGACGCAGGGCGTCTACCGCATGATCCAGGACTTCAAGTCCCGCGGCGTGCCGATCGACTGCGTCGGTCTGCAGACCCACTTCACCGGCGGCAGCTCGCTGCCGAGCAACTTCCAGACCACGCTGTCCAGCTTCGCCGCGCTCGGCGTGGACGTGGCGCTGACCGAGGTCGACGTCACCAACTCCTCCACCACCCAGTACGCCGGGCTGACCCAGGCGTGCCTGAACGTGCCGCGCTGCATCGGCATCACCGTCTGGGGCGTACGCGACAGCGACTCCTGGCGCTCGAACGAGAGCCCGCTGCTCTTCGACGGAAGCGGCAACAAGAAGGCCGCCTACAACTCCGTTCTCAACGCGCTCAACGCGGCACCCCCGACCTCGAGCCCGACCGCGAGTCCCACGGTGAGTCCGACCGTGAGTCCGACCACGAGTCCGCCGCCGAGCGGCGGCGCCGGCCGGATCGTCGGCGTGCAGTCGGGCCGGTGCATCGACGTGCCCAACGCCACGCAGACCAACGGCACCCGCGTCCAGCTCTACGACTGCAACAGTCAGTCGAACCAGCAGTGGACGTACACCTCCGGCAAGCAGTTGCGGGTCTACGGCAGCAAGTGCCTGGACGCGAACGGCGCGGCCACCGCCAACGGCACCGGAATCATCATCTGGGACTGCAACAGCGGGGCGAACCAGCAGTGGAACATCAACTCCAACGGCACCATCACCGGTGTGCAGTCCGGCCGCTGCCTGGACGTCTGGGGCACCGGCAACGGCCAGCAGGTCCAGCTGTACGACTGCCACGGGCAGACCAACCAGCAGTGGCGGACCGACTTCGGTGGCGGCACCACGCCGACCACGCCGCCGCCGACCACGCCGCCGCCGCCGACCACGCCTCCGCCGAGCGGCTGCGCGCTCCCGTCGACCTACCGGTGGTCGTCGACCGGCGCGCTGACGAACCCGCAGAACGGCTGGGTCTCGGTCAAGGACTTCACCAACGTGGTCTACAACGGCAAGCACCTGGTCTACGCGTCCAACGTCAACAGCGGCGGCTCGTACGGCTCGATGAACTTCAGCCTGTTCACGAACTGGTCCGACATGGCCTCCGCCAGCCAGACCGGAATGAGCCAGGGCACGGTGGCGCCCACGCTGCTGTACTTCGCCCCGAAGAACATCTGGGTGCTGGCGTACCAGTGGGGACCGACCTCGTTCAGCTACAAGACGTCGAGCGACCCGACGAACGCCAACGGCTGGTCCTCGGCACAGACGCTCTCCACCGCCACCCTCTCCGACGCGCCGTACGGCGTGATCGACCAGACCCTCATCGGCGACGACCAGAACATGTACCTCTTCTTCGCCGGGGACAACGGCAAGATCTACCGGTCGAGCATGCCGCTGGGGAACTTCCCGGGCAGCTTCGGCTCGACCTACACGACGGTCATGACCGACTCGACGAACAACCTGTTCGAGGGCGTCGAGGTCTACAAGGTGCAGGGCCAGAACCAGTACCTCATGATCGTCGAGGCGATCGGGAGCCAGGGACGCTACTTCCGGTCGTTCACGTCCACCAGCCTGGGCGGCTCGTGGACCCCGCAGGCCGCCAGTGAGAGCAACCCCTTCGCCGGCAAGGCCAACAGCGGTGCGACGTGGACCAACGACATCAGCCACGGTGACCTGGTCCGCACCGACCCCGACCAGACCAAGACCGTCGACGCCTGCAACCTCCAGTTCCTGTACCAGGGCAAGAACCCCAGTGCGGGAGGCGACTACAACCTGCTGCCGTGGCGGCCGGGTGTGCTGACCCTCCAGCGCTAGGCGTCACTCCGTTCACAGAGAACCGGGCGTGCCCGGCACCTTGCGGTGCCGGGCACGCCCGTCCGATTCAGCCGGGCAGGTCCTCGGCGAGCAGGTCCATCAGCAAGGCGTCGTGCCAGCGGCCGTCCTCGCCGCGCTCGTAGCGACGCATGATGCCCACCGGACGGAAACCCGCCTTCGCGTACGCCCGGATGGCCGCGCTGTTCGCCGCCGCCAGCGGTCGCAGCGTCACCGCACGCCCACGCAGCATCGGCTCAGCCCCGGCTCTCGCCGTGCTCGACGCAGACCGCCGACCAGCCGACCGGCAGCACCTGCACCTTCATCCGGCGGCGGCACTCCAAGCAGTAGCGCGGCGGCTCCAGCGCGCGGGCCGCCGCGCACGACGCGTGGCCGGCGGCCGACGCGTCCTCGCCGCAGCGGTCACACCAGCGCTGCGCTGCCACAAGCTCGGTCATGTCGTCCTCACCGGTCAGCTCAGAGGGTCGCGGAGAGGGCCTTGACCGGCATCTTCAGCTCGTCGAGCAGGTCGAGGTCGGCGGTCGCCGGCCGGCCCAGGGTCGTCAGGTAGTTGCCGACGATCACGGCGTTGATGCCGCCCAGCAGGCCGTCACGGGTGCCCAGGTCACCGAGGGTGATCTCGCGCCCGCCCGCGTACCGCAGGATGGTGCGCGGCATGGCCAGCCGGAACGCGGCGATGGCCCGCAGCGCGTCCTTGCCCTCGACCACCGGGCGGTCGCCGAGCGGGGTGCCGGGGCGCGGGTTGAGGAAGTTCAGGGGCACCTCGTGGGGCGCCAGCTCGGCGAGCTGCGCGGCGAACTCCGCCCGCTGTTCGACGGTCTCGCCGAGGCCGAGGATGCCACCGCAGCACACCTCCATGCCGGAGTCGCGGACCATACGCAGCGTCTCCCACCGCTCCTCCCACGAGTGGGTGGTGACCACGTTCGGGAAGTACGACCGGCAGGTCTCCAGGTTGTGGTTGTAGCGGTGCACGCCCATGTCGACCAGGTCGTCGACCTGCTCCTGGGAGAGCATGCCCAGCGACGCGGCGACCTGGATGTCGACCTCGGCCTTGATGGCGGCGACGCCCTCGCGCATCTGCTTCATGAGCCGCGCGTCGGGGCCGCGCACGGCGGCCACGATGCAGAACTCGGTGGCCCCGGTCTTAGCGGTCTGCTTCGCGGCCTCGACCAGCGACGGAATGTCCAGCCAGACCGAGCGCACCGGAGAGGTGAACAGACCCGACTGGGAGCAGAAGTGGCAGTCCTCCGGGCAGCCGCCGGTCTTCAGCGAGACGATGCCCTCGACCTCCACCTCGGGGCCGCACCACCGCATCCGCACGTCGTGCGCGAGTTGGAGGGCGGCGGGCAGGTGCTCGTCGGGCAGGTTCAGCACGGCGAGGACGCCAGCCTGGTCGAGGCCGACGCCGTCACCCAGGACCTGGGTGCGGGCCTGGTCGAGGATCTCTGGCATGGCTCGTACCCTACAAGGCCCCGGCTCCGCCCGGTATGACCTGCCGTCGGCGTAGACGGACGCCGGGCCGCGCCCGGCGGAACGACCGCGCCGGTCAGGTCGCGCGCCACCCGCACGGCGACCGCGAGTGATGACCTTTTGACGGTACGTGGTGGCCGATGTCGCTGGGTCGTGGTTCTCCGCCGCTGCGCGTCGCGTACCGAGTGGATTCGTCGAGTCGAGGGCGGCGGGTGGTAATTTCGCCCGGCGGACGTCGGCGTGACCGGCGCGGACGGCGGTGAAGGGGTGACGGTGGCGGACTGGCTGGCGGCGCTCGATCGTCGCGCGCAGTTGAGGGCGAAGGCCGGGTTGACCCGATGGCTGCACCCGCGTCCCGCCGACGACCGGATGACCGACCTCGCCGGCAACGACTACCTCGGCCTGGCCACCCACCCGGAGGTCACCGCCGCGGCCACGGCGGCGCTGTCGGCGTACGGACTGGGCGCGACCGGTTCGCGTCTGGTGCGCGGCTCGACCGAGGCGCACCATGCCCTGGAGGACGAGCTGGCGCAGTGGCTGGGCACCGACCGGGCTCTCGTGTTCTCCTCCGGCTACCTGGCGAACCTCGGCGCGTTGCGGGCTCTCGTGCAGCCCCGCACCCTGCTCGTCTCGGACGCCCACAACCACGCGTCGCTGATCGACGGCTGCCGGATCTCGGGCGCCGAGACGGTGGTCAGCGCGCACGCGGACGTGACGGCGGTGGCCGCCGCCCTGGCCGTGGCGCCGGGACGCCCCGCAGTGGTGGTCACCGAGTCGGTCTTCTCGGTCGACGGCGACCTCGCCCCACTGGCCGACCTGCACGCGGTGGCCCGCCGCTACGGCGCGCTACTGCTGGTCGACGACGCGCACGCGCTCGGCGTGACAGGTCCGTCGGGTGCGGGCGCGGTGGCGGCCGCCGGTCTGGCCGGCGAGCCGGACGTCGTGGTCACCGCCACCCTGTCCAAGGCGCTCGGCGGGGCGGGTGGGGTCGTCGCCGGTCCGACCGAGTTCGTCCGGCACCTGGTCGAGACCGGTCGTACGTTCATCTTCGACACCGCGCTGCCGCCGGCCGTGGCGGCCGGTGTGCACGCCGCGCTGCGGCTGGCCCGGGCCGGCGACGACCTACGCGCCGAGGTTGCCGACCGGGTGGCGCTGGCGGTCGGTCGACTGCGCGCGGCCGGGCTGGCCGTCTCCGCGCCGGATGCGGCGGTGATCTCGGTGGCGGCGCCCGGTCCGGAGGCCGCGACGACCTGGGCGGCCGACTGCCGGGACCGCGGTGTCGCGGTGGGCTGCTTCCGGCCGCCGTCGACCCCGGACAGCCGCTCCCGGCTGCGCCTGACGGTCAGCGCCGGGGTGCCGCGGGCCGACTTCGAGCGTGCCCTGGACGTCATCGTGGACTGTGCGCCGTGAGCGCGAGGAGTGAGCCGGGTTTGCGAGCCCCGCAGTCGCGAACCGAGGTGATGCCGTGAGCGCGAGGAGTGAGCCGGGTTTGCGAGCCCCGCAGTCGCGAACCGGGTGGGCGTCGTGACGGCGTGGGAGGGGCCGGTGCTGGTCACCGGCACCGACACCGAGGTGGGCAAGACCGTGGTCACGGCGGCGATCGCGGCGGCCGCACAGGCCGCCGGCCTCCGGGTGGCGGTGGTCAAACCCGGCCAGACCGGCACGGCCGGCGGTGAGCCGGGTGACGTGGACGCGGTGAACCGGCTGGCGGCCCCGCTGACCGGTCGTACCCTGGCGAGTTTCCCGGACCCGCTCGCCCCGTTGGCCGCGGCCCGGGTCGCGGACCTGCCGCCGCTGGAGCTGTACGCGGCGGTGGACGCCGTCCGCGAGGAGGCGGACAAGCACGACCTGGTTCTGGTCGAGGGGGCCGGTGGTCTGCTGGTGCCGATGGGGCTACGTCCGTCGGGTGAGCCGTGGACGATGGCCGACCTGGCGGTGTCGCTCGGCGCGCCCGCGGTGGTGGTGGCCCGTGCCGGGCTGGGCACGCTCAACCACACGGCGCTGACCCTGGAGGCGCTGGACCGCCGGGCGGTACCGGCGGGCGTGGTGATCGGCGCCTGGCCGGCGTCGCCGGAGCTGGTGCACTGGACGAACCTGACCGACCTGGTGCCGAACCTGCTGGGCGCGTTACCGGCCGGCGCGGGCGCGATCGATCCGGGGGTGTTCCGGCGTTCGGCGCCGGGGTGGCTCACCCCGGCGCTGCACGGGGTGCTCGACGACTGGCGCGTCTGGGCCGAGGAGAGCAGCTGAACACCTGTCGACCGCGACGGTCGCCCCGAACCGTTTCGTCAACCCACGTAAAGTGATCATGCGTTGACGCTAGGCGTCCGCTGCCTCGGCCCACCGCGCCCGGACGGCACCCACCAGCATTGACTTTCGTCGGACCGTCCGGGTCAGCGGATGTAGTCCTCGAGCAGCGCCGGGGTGAGTCCGGCCCGGTGGATGGCCTTCAACGCCGCCAGGAGGTCGTCCATCAGCGCCGGCCGGAAGTGCATCAGCAGCACGTCGCCGGGTCGGACCACCTTCTCCGGGGTCTGGTAGCGCACCTTGCCCTCGTGGACCGTCTCGGACCAGTGCAGGACCGCCTTCGCGCCGCAGTCCCGCGCGGCCTGGATCGTGGTGCTGTCGTACTCGCCGAACGGTGGGCGGAACAGGGTCGCCCGCTTGCCGAACAGCGTCTCCAGCTTGTCCGCCGCCCCGCAGATCTCCTCCTTCTGGTAGCCGTACGAGCGGCCGGACAGTGAGTTGTGCCGGATGGTGTGGTTCTCGACGATCCCACCGGACGCCTGAATCTGGCGGAAGTAGTCGCCGTACTCCTCGGCGGCCGGTGAGTTCAGGAACATCGTGACCGGGATGCGCGCGCGCCCGATGAAGTCGGGCACCGCGGGCGGGCGGGCCAGCCCACCGTCGTCGATGGTGATGAAGGCGACCTTCTGGTCGGTCGGCACGCGGTGCCAGAACGGGATCGCGCCGGTTACCGGCAGCGGCACGGGTCGCGGTGGCGGCGCCTCGGGAAAGGTCGGCACTTGGGAGACGTACCAGTCCAGGCTCCCGGGCTTCGGCCGGGCGGTCGGGGACGGTGATGCAGACGGGGTGGGCGCTGGCGTGGACGGGCTCGGCTGCGCCGCGGTCTGTCCGGCGTGGGACGCGGGTCCGGCTGCGCAGGCACTCAGCGCCAGCAGGGCCAGAAGCGTTGCGGCGGCGAGGATCCGACGGAAGGGAGTGGCTGACACGCCCGGAAACATACCGAGCGAATGTCAGGATCCGGTCAGCCCGGTGCGATCGACGGGCGACGGACCACGAAGGCGTCCGGCATCCGGAAGGTGAGATTGTCCGGGCACCAGGGCGGCCGGACCACCGCCACCCCGTCCAGCAGCGGCGCGGCCTCGGCCACCACGACGGCAGCCTCCATCCGGGCCAGCACGTCACCGACGCAGCGGTGCGCCCCCGCCCCGAACGCCAGGTGCCGCCGCGACCCGCGCTGCCCCGGAAGGAACTCGTCCGGCGAGCCGACGACCGCCGGGTCCCGGCCGGCGCGGGCCAGCCACAGCACGATGCTGGTGCCCGCCGCCACGGCCGTGCCGCCGAGCGTGCCGTCCGCCGCCGCGACGCGCCGCCAGGTGACGATGGGCGGTTCGAGGCGCAGGCCCTCCTCGACGACGTCGGCCACCGCGACGTCGCCGGTACGCAGGCCGGCGCGTACCGCCGGTTCGCCGGCCAGCCGGTGCAGCAGCAGGGTGAGGAACTGCGAGGTGGTCTCCTGGCCGGCGACCAGCAGGAAGAAGAGCGCGCCGACCACCACGTCGGGCGGGTGCCCGGCCGCGCGCAGCTCCGAGGCCAGGCCGCCGCCGGTGGTGGCGAACTCCCGCAGTACGCGGTGGAAGCGGCCCACCTCGGCGGCCAGCGCCACCTGCCGGTCGGCGTCCAGGGGCGCCCAGAACAGCTCCAGCGCCGCCCGGGCGAACTCCTTGACCGCGCCCACCGGCGCGTCCGGCAGGTCGACCAGCCGGGCCAGCACCAGCAGGGGCAGGTCGGCGGCGAGGTCCGCGTACAGGTCGACCGGCGCGCCGGCGTCGAGCGTGGCGCGCAGCCGGGCCACCCGTTCCCGGACCAGCGCCGTCAGCCACGGGCGCTGCGCGGCCACCCGCGTCGGGTGCAGCGCCTCCGCCACGATCGCCCGGATCTGCGGATGGCTGACGCCGGAGTTGTTCGCCAGGGTCGGCGGCAGCCGGAACCGGTGCCCGGCGAGCACCCGCAGCGCGGTCACCGGCATCGGGGTCACCGCGTCCAGGGCGTTGTCCGGCCGGTAGCGGTCCGGGGCGGCGAGGACCTGGCGGACCAGCGCGTGCCGGGTGACGACGAGGTGGCGTACGCCGACGTGGTCGGTCACCTCGGCGATGTCCGGCCAGGGTGCCTCGACCGCGGACGTCCAGCCGGAGAAGAGCACGCCGACACGCTAGCCGGCGGCCCCCGGCAGGCCGGGGCGCAACTGCCAGACGGTGGTGCGCTTCACCCGGACACTCTCCAGAGCCTCCGGCACCGGCACGTCGTAGCTGGCCAGCTCGTCGAAACGCTCCCGGGGCAGGAACGCCCGGCCAGGGTCACCGACCAGTGCCGGCGCTCCGGCCCGGGTGGCGCGCAGCAGGAACCGCAGCACCCGTCGGGCCATCGCGTCGCTGTAGAAGACGTCCCCGGCGAGCACCACCTCGGCGTCGCCCGCGTCGCCGTCGAGGATGTCACCGAATTCGGCGTCGACGCGTACCCCGTTGGCCTCGGCATTGAGCGCGACGGCCGCGACCGCCAGTTCGTCGACCTCGACGGCGCGCACGGACGCCGCGCCGGCCCGGGCCGCGGCGATGGCCACCAGGCCGGAGCCGGACGCGAGGTCGAGTACCCGCCGGCCGGCGACCAGCTCCGGATGGTCGGTGACGTAGCGGGCGAGGGCCTGCCCGCCGGCCCAGGCGAAGGCCCAGAACGGCGGCGGCCGGTCGCTGGAGAACTGGCCCTCGGTCAGCTCCCAGAGCCCGATCGGCTCGTCCGCCTGGTGCAGGCGCACCTCGGGGACGAAGGGAACCGGGGCCAGCCGGGCGTGCAGCCGGACGAACGTGCTGGAGAGCTCGGACACCTGGCGATTCTCCCGCACGACGGTTCGTCGCCAGCGCTCGGAGGCGGGACGCCGTCACGCGCCGGGTGAAGGGTTCACCACTGTCGGTGAAATCACCCCTCGTCCTTGGCGTCCGGTGCGACAACACCCGTCTGTGCGACCCGCCCGATTCCTCCTAGCGTTTCCCCACAGGGACGAGAAGGAGCGAGGTGGTGGTGGTCGTGTGGCGGTACGCGCTGCGGCTCGGGGCGTTGGTTGCCGGCGTTGCCGGGGCGGTGCTGACCCTGGCGGCACCGGCGCAGGCGGCGTTCGCCACCGAGATGAGCGGCCTGCCGGCCCGGTTCACCGCCGGGGACCAGGTGCGCACGATCTCCGCGGTGGTCTCGCAGACGGACCGGCGTGGCGGGTGCGCGAAGGTGCGCTGGTCGATGGTGCTCCGGGTGCAGGGCATCCGGCTCGACCAGGTGAAGGTGGACCGGGTGGAGGAGAACGGCGACTTCCCGGTGGAGATCCGGACCGAAGGTGACGTGGCCCGGTTGACCGACCGGCAACTCGACCCCGGCACCCTCTGCCCCGGCCGCACGGTGACCGCCCGCTACCGGGTGGCCTTCGCCGAGGACGTCACGCAGGGGCGGGTCACCCTCGCCGCCGAGGCGTACGACGCCAACCTGCGCCTGTTGGCCCGGCAGACCGCCACCCGATCCGTGGTGGGGGCGGGCGCCGCAGCGACCCGTACGCCGACGCCGAGCCCGACTCCGGCGCAGCCGAGCGATCCGCCGAGCGAACCGGCACAGGAGAGCACCCCGGCGGACGATCCGATCGCGGACCAGCCGGTCGACGCGGCGCCACCGCCGGCCAGCCGTCCGGTCGCGCAGACCGGCGGGTTCGGCGTGGTGCAGGCGGCGTTCCTGCTCGGCGGGTTGCTGCTCTCGCTCGGGGCGGGCCTGCTGCTGCGACTGCGCCACCTGACCCGGGCCGCGAACAACGAGGCCGAGGACCCGCCGGTGGACCGGCTCTGGGAGCGGCCCACGTCGACCGGTCGCTGGCACCCGGCACGCCGCTGACCGGGGGGTGCCGGGGCCGGCGGTCTCCCACCGGCGGCCCCGGCGGTGACGGCTCAGTCGCCCGGCGCCCAGTCCGGGTCGCGGCCGAAGGCGGCCAGCAAATGATCCTGCTCGTCGGCGTCGGCGGGCACCCGCGCGGTGTCACGAACCAGCTTGTCGCGCCGGTAGTCGTCGACCCGCCCGGAGAACCACTGGGCGCACACGTGCACCGCGCCCGGGTCCATCCGTGGGTCGGCGCCGATCGCCACTGCCAGGTCCCAGCCGTGCACCAGGTGCTCGGCGAGGAGCTGCTGGACGTACTCGGCGGCCGGGGTCGGGCCGGCCGACAGGTGCACGGTGCGGTCGATCGTGCCGGGATGGGTGGCGGCGATCTCGGCCTGCGCGGCCGCCTCCCGCGCCGTCGTGATGGGGTCGGCGCCGAGCTGGTCACCGTCGAAGCGGTCGCCGACCTCATCGAGGGTGCGGCCGGCGAGCAGTGGGACGCTCCACCGGTCCTCGCCGACCACGTGGTTGACCAGGGTGCGGACGTCCCAGTCCGGGCAGGGTGTCTCCTCGGACCACTGGTCGGGCCCGATCTGGTCCACCCGGTCGACAAACTCGGCCAGGCTCCGGCGGTACGCGTCCAGCAGATCCATGCCGTCGATTGTTCACGCCGACGCGCTGGTTTGAGCCGTTTTGCCCGGCTGGGCGTCCGGTGCCGGCGGTCGTCGCTCAATCCAGGTCGGCCGGATCCAAGCCCAGCTCCCGGGCCGTGACCAGGCGCACCCACTCCCCGAACTGCCGGCGGGAGATGACCCGGTCGTGCACCGCGAGCTGCACGGAGAGACCGTCCATGACGGCGCTGATCCGCCAGGCGGCCCCGTCCGGGTCGGCGCACTGGAAGGTGCCGTCGGCGACCCCGGCGGAGATTACGGCAGCGAGGTCCTGCCGCCAGCGCAGGTCGAGCCGGCGGGACACCTTCTCCAGCTCGGGGGTGCGCAGCGACTCGGACCAGCCGTCGATCCACATCGACCAGGAGGTCGCCCGGCCGGCCGGGGTGTAGAGCTTGAGAATCCGGCGGAGCTTCGTCAACGGCGGGGCGGAGGAGCGGGTGACCGCGTCGAGGCGGGCCAGGTCCTGCTCGACGGCGTACGCGAAGGCCTGCGCGAGCAACCGCTCTTTGGTGGCGAAGTGGTAGAACACAAGTGCCTGGCTCACCCCGGCGGCCTGTGCCACGTCGGCCGTCCGGGTGTTGGCCAGACCACGCTCCACGATCACGTCGCAGGCCGTGCGCAGCAGGGCATCCAGGCGGATTTCGGCCGCACGTCTCGTCACGACCGTTACCGTAGCCCATCCACCCGAACACGAACAGTTACCGCCACCGTCCGATTCGTGGGGCAAGAGTCGGAAGTTGGACAATTCCGGGGAGTGCCATCGCTCGTTCTCCTAGCGGCGTCCGTCGAGGTCGGTGGCTCGCTGTCGAGGCGCCTCGGCACCTGCCGGAGGGCGCCTCGCACGCATCGATATCGACCGCTGGATGATGCCGGAGTGTGGCGGGCGAGAGTCAATTGCGACATCAGGTCAGCTGACTAGGAAGCCTGCGCCCCGTGGCCGCGACCTCCCGGTCGGTAGCCCCGGCACCCTCCCCGTCGGTGCGTACGGCGCCGGCACGGGCGGAGGGGGCGCGCCGACACGGACCCCGAGTTGGCAGTCGTTCGCCGGCTCGGCTAAAGTTCTCATCCGTCACCCGGGAAAGCCGGGGACGTGCGGACGTAGCGCAGCTGGTAGCGCATCACCTTGCCAAGGTGAGGGTCGCGGGTTCGAATCCCGTCGTCCGCTCGGAGCTGCCGCCACGCATGACGGGGGCAACCTCGGTGGGGTGGCCGAGAGGCGAGGCAACGGCCTGCAAAGCCGTGTACGCGGGTTCAAATCCCGTCCCCACCTCGGCAATAAAGAGCACGGGCGATTGGCGCAGTGGGAGCGCGCTTCCTTGACACGGAAGAGGTCACTGGTTCAAACCCAGTATCGCCCACC
>NZ_JBNCKT010000046.1:0-41460 GCF_049841675.1 Micromonospora sp. DT4 | reverse complement strand
GAAAGCCGACGCGCGTCCCGCACCGTAACGCCCATACACCCCAAACGATCACAAACCATTTGGGTTACGGGTCAATAGCTGTCCCGCTCGCGTCCCCGCAACGCCTCCGACAGCAGCAGCTCGTTGTGCCCCATCCCATAGAAATCGCCGGTGTCGACAAGCGTGACCCCGGCGTCCAACGCGGCCCGTACGGTGGCGATGCTCTCCTCACGATCGGCCGGGCCGTACGCGCCCGACATGCTCATCGCCCCCAGCCCCACCGCCGAAACCGTGGGACCCATGTTGCCCAGAGTGCGTGTCTGCATCGAAACTCTCCCTCAACGGTCGATCTCGCCTCCACCCTGCGCCGCACCCCAGCCCGCCGGCAGCGGAGCGCTTATCGTGGGACCGCCACTCCCTGGCTCGGCGCCCAGCCCCCGAGGCAGCATGGAGGCATGCAGCGTGAGCAGCTCGCCGACTTCCTGCGGCGCCGGCGCGAGGCCATCCGCCCCGCCGAAGTCGGCATCGCCGGGGGCTCCCGCCGCCGCACCGCCGGCCTGCGCCGCGAGGAGGTCGCCATGCTCGCGGGCATGTCCGTCGACTACGTCGTCCGCATCGAGCAGGGCCGCAGCAGCCAGCCGTCGACCCAGCTGCTCGGCGCCCTGGCCCGCGCCCTGCGCCTGACCGACGACGAGCGAAACCACCTGTTCCACCTGGCCGGCCACCAGCCACCGCCCGCCGACGGCACCGCCCGCCTCGCCCGGACCGGCCTGGTCCGCATGCTCGACCTGGTGGGCGACACCCCCGCCATGGTCCTGTCCGACCTCGGCGAGATCCTGGCCCAGAACCGCATGTCGATCCTGCTCAGCGGCGACCAGACCACCGGGCTGACCGGCGATCGACGCTACGTCGCGTACCGCTACTTCACCGACCCGACCATTCGCGACCTCCACGGCCCCGACGAATGGCAGCGGCACGCCCGCCAGCAGGTCGCCGACCTGCGCGCCGTGGCCGGCCGGCGGGCCGGCGACCCCGTGGTGACAAGCCTGATCGAACGGTTGCGGGCGGCGAGCGACGACTTCCGCCGACTGTGGGCCGAGCACGAGGTGGCGGTGCGCCGGGCCGACCGCAAGACGTTCCGGCACCCGCGCGTCGGCCGCGTCACGATGGACTGTGAAACCCTCGTCACCCCCGACCTGGGCCAGCAACTGCTGGTGCTGACCCCGGCCGACGCAGAGGCCCGGGAGAAGCTTGAGCTGCTGCGCGTGCTGGGGGTCGAGGAGTTCCCAGCCGGCGTGCCGCACTGATACCCGATCAGGTCGACAAGCGGAGCTGGGGGAGAGGGCGGCGGAAACGACAATGCCCGGCCGCCGCGTCTCCGCGCTGGCCGGGCAGAGTCACACCGCCTGGAATCAGTTGTCGGTGCTCAGCCCCTGCAACATCTCGGCGAAGTCAGTGGTCTCCGCCGGCGGAGGCGTCTCGATGGTGACCGCCTTGCCGTAGTCGGTGTAGTCGACGACGATGTCGCCCAGCGCGCCCATGACCGTGGCCGCACGACGCGGCCGGTACTGCTCGTCGACCCAGAGGTCGACCTTGACCTCCTTGACGCCCGCGGCGGCGAACTGCTTCTCGACAGCGTCCCGCAGCTTGGCGTCGACCTGCGCCAGCTGCGTCGCCACCGGAGTGGTGACGGTGTAGTGGACCGTCTTCGCCCCGTTGACCGTCTCCTCGCCGACGACCGTCACGCCCTCGGACGCGAGCAGCGTCTTGACCTGCTTGGTCGGGTCGATGTCCTCGAACTGCTTGCTGAAGTCCATCCCGGCCTGCTGGCCGATGCTGCCCATGTCCATCTTCAGCCAGCGCTTACCGCCCATGGTGGCGCGGTTCTTCGCCGGCACCTCGACGTAGAACGCGGTCCCGATCAGCCGGACGATGGTCGGGCCGTCCTTCGGATCCGCCATCGTCATCTCGGCCTTGACCGGGTCGCCCAGGTCCAGGACACCCTGCATCGAGATCTTCTGGCCACCGGCGGTGCCCGTCATCGTCAGGGTCACCGAGTCGCTCTTGTCGGTGGTGTCCATCGTCTTCTGCAGCGACCCCTTGAGGTCGCTGGCGAGCAGTTCCAGGACGCTGGACTGCTTCGGTGCGTCGGACGAGCCCGACGAGCCGGTCGCCACGCCGCAGGCGGAGGCGGCGAGTGCGGTGAGCGCCGAGACCGCGACGACCGCGGTCTTCTTCCACAAAGACACGTAGTTGCTTCTTTCCCTACAAAGCTGCGGGGAATCTCCCCAGTGGATCGACGACACGCTAGCCCACCGGGTCAATCTCCGGGCCCCGGTCGACATTCGATAATGCACATTATGTAAAGTTGAGAAGGGCCCCCCGACCGGGGGCCGCCCCCGGCCCGTGTCAGGGACAAGAGCGAGATCTTGGTCAGTTTCCGTTAGCAGCTAACGGAAACTGACCAAGATCTCGCTGGCGCAGCGCGCGATGGCGGGCGGACGCGACGTGGGTGGCCAGTCCCGGCGACGCAGCCGCCGTCGTACCGCTGCGGTCGGCGCCGCCCGGCGGGCGTCGTTTCGGCTGCGGTCATCCGGACGCCAGCGTCGCGCTCGCCCCGCTGTCGGCGAGGCCCTGCCCGCCAGCCGGATGCCCGCACTGTCCGACCGGCGTGGTCGGATGTCTGTGGTCGCCCGCCGTGCGGCTGCGCGCGTGGCCCCGTCGGGTCGCCGGGAACCAGCGATGTCCCGGCCAGGCTGTTGCGCCTCCCCCTCCCCGGGCCTTTCCGGCAACGCGAAAATGCTGCATAATATCCCTTATGCATGACAAACGGGACGAATCGCTCAAGGTGCTGATCGAGGAGTTCCTGACCGCTCGGGCCACCCGTAAGCCCTCCCCCCACACCCTGGCGGCCTACCGACGTGATCTGCACGCCGTGGCCGCCCTGGTTGCCGAGGCTGACGCCACTCCCCTCCCCCTCGACGAGCTGAGAATCACCAACCTCTCCCCCCGTGTGCTGCGGGCGGCGTTCGCCCGCTTCGCCGCTCCCCGGGCCCCCGCGTCGGTGCACCGCGCCTGGTCCACCTGGAACAGCTTCTTCACCTTCCTGGTGACCGACGGAGTGGTGGCGGGCAACCCGATGCCGGCGGTCGACCGACCCCGGGCCGTCCTGCCCGAGCCGAAGCCGCTGCGCGGCGCGGACACTCCCGAGGTGCTGCTGGCGTCGGTGGCGCGTGACGACGGGCGGCAGCGAGACCCGTGGCCGGAGCGGGACGTGGCGGTGCTGGCGGTGGCGCTGTGCGCCGGGCTGCGCCTGTCAGAGCTGCTCGGGTTGCGGGTCGGGTCGCTGGGTGGGCGTCCGGGTGAGCGGCGTGTGGAGGTGGCGGGCAAGGGTGGGCGGCCCCGGGTGGTGCCGATCGAGGTGGATCTGGACCGGGTGCTGATGGACTATCTGGACAGTCGGGCGCGGCGTTTCGGGTCGCGGTCGGTACGCACCGACTCGCCGCTTTTGGTGGATCGGCGGGGTGAGCCGCTGCGCCGTGGTGGTCTGCAGTATCTGGTCGAGTCCTGTTACCGGCGGGCGGGTATCGGTGACCGGGTGCCCAAGGGTGCGCGGTTGCACGCGTTGCGGCACACGTTCGCGACCCGGTTGGCGGAGGACGGCGCGGGCGCGGCGGAGATCATGCGGCTGTTGGGGCACGCATCCCTGGCGTCGTCGCAGACGTACATCGAGGTGACGGCCGGGCAGCAGCGTGAGGCGATCCGCGCGAGTCGTACCCATCGGGTGTTGGCTGCTCTGGCGCCGGCCGAGGGTGACGCGGCGCGCCGAGGGTGACGCGGCGGGGTTGGGGTGTGTTGGTCAGCCGAGGTCGACCAGTAGGGGTCGGTGGTCGGAGATGGTGGACGCCGGCGCGGTGACGGCCCGTACGGGTGGGAGCTGCTCGAGGGCGTGCCGGTCGGCGAGGATGTGGTCGAGTTGGACGCGGGGTTGTCCGGCGGGGTAGGTGGGGCGTCGGCCCAGCGGCTGCCAGCGGGACACGAGTCGGGCCGGGCCGGCGGGGAGATTGAGGTCGCCGAGCAGGACGCGGGGGGCGGGTAGCGCGCGCAGGGCCTGGCGGAGTTGGCGGGCGTTCCAGCCGGGCACGAAGGACAGGTGGGTCGCGGCGACGGTGAGAGGGCCGTGGGGGGTGTCCAGGATGGCGGCGAGGACGACGCGGGGTTCGTCGTCCAGGAGGATGAGGCCGCCGCCGGGGCCGGGGACGTAGACCGGTGAG
Source organism: Micromonospora sp. DT4 (assembly GCF_049841675.1). NCBI lineage: Bacteria > Bacillati > Actinomycetota > Actinomycetes > Micromonosporales > Micromonosporaceae > Micromonospora > Micromonospora sp. DT4. Next base: position 37,207 of record NZ_JBNCKT010000046.1, on the reverse strand, counting down.
CGTACGGGTGCGGGTTTGAGTCGGGTGATGTGCCAGCTGCGGACGGGGTGGCGGCTGATCAGGCCGATGCCGTAGCAGGGTTCGCCGTGGCCGTCGTCGTCGTGGCGCAGGGGGCGGAACCGTTCGCCGGGGGTGCCAACGACGGCGGCGGCGAAGCGGTGGTGTGGCGCGTCGAGGGCGTGGGCGGCGATGGCGGTGAGGTCGAGGTTGCCGCTGCGGTGCTGGTCGCGGTCGACCTCCTGGAGGGCGAGGACGTCGGCGTCGAGGGCGCGTACGGCGGCGGTGAGTCGGTCGGGGTCGACGAGGCCGTCGGTGAGGGATCGTCCGTGCAGCAGGTTGAAGGTGGCCAGGCGCACTCCTGCACCTTACGTCCCCGTGGCAGGGCTGCCGGGTGGTGAAGGTGTTGCTGTGTTCGATGGTGGTGTTCGTGGCGGTCGGCGCGTTGGGGGTGTGGTTGCGGCGTGCGCGGAGTCGGTGACCGGTGAGTCTTGCCACTTCGGGGGCCGGTCGGGCGCGTCGGGTGGGGAGAATTGCCGGCCGTGGACGCCGTTTCGCTGAGTACTCTGCTGGCCGCCGCGGCGATGGCCGGGTGGGTGGATGCCGTGGTCGGTGGTGGTGGTTTGTTGCTGCTGCCGGCGTTGTTGGTGGCTGCTCCGGGGTTGCCGGTGGCTACCGCGCTGGGCACGAACAAGTTGGCGGCGATCTTCGGTACGACGACGGCGGCGGCGACGTACGGGCGGCGGACGAAGGTCGACTGGCGGGTGGCGGGGCCGGCGGCGGGTGTGGCGGTGCTCAGTGCGGGGGTGGGCGCGGCGTTGGCCGGGGCGGTGCCGGCGTCGGCGTACCGGCCGGTGGTGTTGGTGGTCCTGGTGGCGGTGGCGGTGTTCGTGTTGTTGCGTCCCCGGCTGGGGGTGGTGGCGGTGCCGGCGCGGCGGACGCCGGCGCGGGTCGCGGTGGCGATCGGTGTGGCCGGTGTGGGTATCGCCCTGTACGACGGGTTGATCGGGCCGGGTACGGGGACGTTCCTGGTGGTGGCGTTCACGGTGTTGGTCGGTGCGGACTTCGTGCACGGGTCGGCGATGGCGAAGGTCGTCAACGCGGGCACGAATCTGGGTGCGTTGGTGGTGTTCGGGCTGACCGGGCATGTGTGGTGGTTGCTGGGCGCGGCCATGGCGGTGTGCAACATCGTTGGCGCGGTGGTGGGTGCGCGGATGGCGTTGCGGCGCGGGGCGGGGTTCGTGCGGGTGGTGCTGCTGGTGGTGGTGGCGGCGTTGGTCGCGAAGTTGGGTCACGACCAGTGGGTGGTCGGGTGAGGTCGTGGGGTTCAGCCGCGGCGGCTGGGTGAGTCGAAGCGGCCGGCGCGGATCTCGCGCAGGGCTTTGCGGCGGGTGTCGCCGCGCAGGGTGTCGACGTAGAGGGTGCCGCGTAGGTGGTCGGTCTCGTGTTGCAGGGCGCGGGCGAGGAATCCGCTGCCGGTGATGGTCAACGGTTCGCCGTGCTGGTCGACGCCGTGGGCGGTGGCGTGCAGGGCCCGGACGGTCGGGAAGTACAGCCCGGGGATGGACAGGCAGCCCTCCTCGTCGTCCTGGAGTTCGTCGGACAGCTCGAGGGTGGGGTTGATCAGGTGGCCGCGGTGCCCGTCGGCGTCGTAGACGAAGACCTGGGCGCTGACGCCGATTTGCGGTGCGGCGACGCCGGCGCGGCCGGGCTTGCCGAGCAGGGTGTCCATGAGGTCGGTGACCAGGGCGCGTAGCTCGGCGTCGAAGGTGGTGACCGGCTCGCATTCGGTGCGCAGGACGGGGTCGCCGATGATCCGGATGGGCCGCATGGTCATATGGTCAGGGTATCGCCGACGGTGGTGGTGTCAGCGGCCGGTCAGGGTGGCGCGTACGGGGGCGGTCTTCGCGGCGGCTTCGGCGACCTCGGCGGCGGGGTCGCTGTCCCAGGTGATGCCGCCGCCGGCCCAGGTGTGCAGGGCTTCGCCGTCGGCGGCGGCGGTGCGGATGGTCAGGCCGAGGTCGACGCGGCCGGGCGCGACCCAGCCGAGGGCGCCCATGCTGGCGCCCCGGCCGACGGGTTCCGCGGCGGCGATGTGGGTGAGGGCGGCGAGTTTCGGCGCGCCGGTGACGGAGCCGCCGGGGCAGGTGGCGCGCAGCAGGTCGGCGAGGCCGAGGCTGTCGGCGGCGGTCGCGCGGATGGTGGACTCGGCCTGCCACAGGTTGCACCAGCGGCGTACGGCGAACAGTTCGTCGACGGTAACGGTGCCGGTGCGGGCGACGCGGGCGAGGTCGTTGCGTTCCAGGTCGACGATCATGATGTGTTCGGCGCGTTCCTTGGCGCTGGCGAGTAGTTCGGCGTGGCCGGTGGCGGTGGCGGGGCGGGTGCCTTTGATGGGTCGGGTGATGAGCTGCCCGTCGCGGACCTCGATGAGGGTTTCTGGGGAGGCGCAGCCGATGGCCCAGCCGTCGCCGGTGAGGACTCCGCCGTAGCGGGCGCCGGGTAGCGTGCCGAGGCGGCGCAGGGCGGGCAGGGGGTCGCCGGTGTAGGGGGCGGCGGCGTGGCCGACGAGGTTGGTCTGGTAGATGTCGCCGCGGCCGATGGCGGCGCGGACGGCGTCGATGGCGGCGGCGTGCTGCTCGGGTGTCCAGCTCTCGGTCCACGGGCCGAGCCACCAGGGTGTGGGCGTGTCGACGGGGGCGGTTCGGGTGGGCCCGTGGTCGTAGACGACGACGGCGAGGTCGGGCAGGGTGGGCGCGGGTTCGGGTGCGGTGGTGGGGGTGCCGGCCAGCAGCGCGCCGGCGGCGGCGGAGAGGTAGAGCGCTGCGCCGCAGGCGTCGCCGGGCGGGTGGGTGGGCGCGGGTCGGCTCAGGTCGCGCAGGTCGAGGCCGTGCGCGGTCAGGAACTCCTCGGCGAGTACGGCGGGGTCGCCGCCGTCGGTGCGATGCCACTGGAGGCGGGCGCGTTCGACGAGGGTGTCGCGGCATCGGGGTGGTGCGGCGGGTGCATCGACCGGCACCTGTGGGAGCGTTTCCACGCCGTATGGTCCGATCTTCCTCATCCGTTCAGTGGATTTCCCGTGCGCCAGGCCGGCACCTGCTCGATGTTGGACACTTTCGCTTGGTACTGTGCGTCACTGGTCATGTGAACCATGACACAGTGCCCCCACAGTCCGGAGAACCCGATGTGCCAGCACCAACCGACCTGCCCCTTAGCTGAAGCTACCGACCGGGAAGCCGCCCGGGTCCTCGCCTGCTTCCCTGAGCAGGGCTGGAGCCTGCTCTGCAACGGTGTCATCGTCTTTGAGGACACCGGCGAACTGCTGCCCGACGGCAGCAGCATCGCACCGCACCGCGGCCCCGCCCGCCACGCCCTCGTGGCCTGAACGACCACCCAGCGTCACCACACCGCCGCCGTCGACCAGGCTAGTGCAGGTCGCAGCGGTGGCCGGGGCGGCCCGGACCGCCCGCCCCGGCGCGCCCGTCGTCAGTCTTCGAACGCCTCTGGCGACGGGCACGAGCAGACCAGGTTCCGGTCGCCGTACGCGCCGTCGATGCGCCGCACCGGCGGCCAGTACTTCCCCGCCCGGTCCACCCCGGCCGGGTACGCGCCCACCGACCGCGGGTACGGGTGCGGCCACTCGTCGCCGCTGACCATCGCCGCGGTGTGCGGCGCGTTCGCCAGGGGGTTGTCCCCCGCCGGCCACTGGCCCGTGGCGACCTGCTCGATCTCCGCCCGGATGGCGATCATCGCGTCGCAGAACCGGTCCAGCTCGGCGAGGTCCTCGCTCTCGGTCGGCTCGACCATCAGCGTCCCGGCGACGGGGAACGACATCGTGGGCGCGTGGAAGCCGTAGTCGATGAGCCGCTTCGCCACGTCGTCGACGCTCACCCCGGTCGCCTTCGTCAACGGCCGCAGGTCGAGGATGCACTCGTGCGCCACCAGGCCCTTGTTGCCGGTGTACAGCACGCCGAAGTGCCCGCGCAGGCGCGCCGCCACGTAGTTCGCGGCGAGGACCGCCACGCCGGTGGCCCGGGTCAGCCCCTCGGCGCCCATCATCCGCAGGTACGCCCACGGGATTGGCAGGATGCCCGCGGACCCGTACTTCGCCGCCGAGATCGCCGGGGTGGCGTCGATGTGCGCGCCCAGCGGGTCACCGGGCAGGAACGGTGCCAGGTGCGCGCGCACCGCCACCGGGCCGACACCGGGGCCGCCGCCGCCGTGCGGGATGCAGAACGTCTTGTGCAGGTTCAGGTGCGACACGTCCGCGCCGAACTTGCCGGGCTTGGCGAACCCGACGAGGGCGTTGAGGTTCGCGCCGTCGACGTACACCTGACCGCCGACGTCGTGGACCTTCGCGCACAGCGACGCGATGCCCGTTTCGTACACGCCGTGCGTCGACGGGTACGTCACCATGATCGCGGCGAGGGCGTCCCGATGCTTGTCGATCTTCGCGTCGAGGTCGACGAGGTCGACGTTGCCGTTGTCGTCGCAGGCCACCACGACCACCCGCATGCCGGCCATGACCGCGCTGGCCGCGTTCGTGCCGTGCGCCGACGACGGGATCAGGCACACGTCGCGGTGCGTCTCACCCCGCGACGCGTGGTACGAGCGGATCGCCAGCAGCCCGGCCAGCTCACCCTGGGAGCCGGCGTTGGGTTGCACGCTGACCGCGTCGTAGCCGGTCACCTCGGCCAGCCACGACTCCAGTTGGCCGATCATCTCCCGGTACCCGGCGGTCTGTGAGTCCGGCGCGAACGGGTGGATGTGCGCGAACTCCGCCCAGCTCACCGGCTCCATCTCGGTGGTCGCGTTCAGCTTCATCGTGCACGACCCCAGCGGGATCATGCCCCGGTCCAGGGCGTAGTCGAAGTCCGACAGCCGCCGCAGGTAGCGCAGCATCGCCGTCTCCGAGTGGTGGCTGCGGAACACCGGGTGGGTCAGGAAGTCGGTGCCGCGCGTCAGGTCGGCGGGCATGGCCGCGTCCGCGTCGCCGTCGAACGCGGGCACACCGAACGCCGCCCACACCGCGCGCAGGTGCGCGTCGGTGGTCGTCTCGTCGCAGGACATCCCCACCCGGTCGGCGTCGACCAGCCGCAGGTTCACCCCACGCTCGGCCGCCGCCGCGACGACCCGCGCCGCGCCGCCCGGCACGCGCGCGGTGACGGTGTCGAAGAACGCGACGTCCGCGACGTCCACGCCGCCGGCGCGCAGTCCGGCCGCGAGCCGCACCGCCATGTCATGGGTACGCGCCGCGATGTCCCGCAGCCCGCCCGGGCCGTGGTAGACGGCGTACATGCCGGCCATCACCGCGAGGAGCACCTGCGCGGTGCAGATGTTGCTGGTCGCCTTCTCCCGCCGGATGTGCTGCTCACGGGTCTGCAACGCCAGCCGGTAGGCCGGGTTGCCGTCCGCGTCCCGGGACACCCCGACGAGGCGTCCGGGCAGCATCCGCTCCAGGCCCGCGCGCACCGCCAGGTAGCCGGCGTGCGGCCCACCGAAGCCCATGGGTACGCCGAAACGTTGGGTGGTGCCGGCGGCGATGTCCGCGCCGATCTCCCCCGGCGCCCGCAGCAGCGTCAACGCCAGCAGGTCCGCCGCGACCGTGACCAGGGCCCCCACGGCGTGTGCCGCCTCCACCAGACGCGCGTGGTCGCGCACCGCCCCGGACGCCCCCGGGTACTGCAGGTGCAGACCGAAGAACTCCGCCGGCAACTCGTCGCGTTCGACGTCGAGGACCCGCACGTCGATGCCGAGCGGCACCGCCCGGCTGGTGATCACCGCGATGGTCTGCGGCAGGGCGTCGGCGTCGATGACGTACACCCGGCTCTTGCTCTTGGACGCCCGCCGCGCGAGGGTCATCGCCTCCGCCGCGGCCGTGCCCTCGTCGAGCATCGAGGCGTTCGCGGTCGCCAGGCCGGTCAGGTCGGTGACCATCGTCTGGAAGTTCAGCAGCGCCTCCAGGCGGCCCTGGCTGATCTCCGGCTGGTACGGCGTGTACGCCGTGTACCAGGCCGGGTCCTCCAGGACGTTGCGGCGGATCACCGCCGGGGTGTGGGTGCCGTGGTAGCCCAGACCGATCATCGACACGGCGACGGTGTTGCGGGCCGCCAAAGCCCGCAGCTCGGCGATGGCCTCGGCCTCGGTGGCCGGATCGGGCAGGTCGAGGGTGCCGTGCCAGCGGATCACCTCGGGGATCGCGGCGTCCATCAGCTCGTCGATCGAGTCGTGTCCGACGGCTTCCAGCATGCGGCGCTCGTCGTCCGGTCCGGGACCGATGTGACGGGTGGCGAACTGCTCTACGGACATCAGGGGCGCTCCCGGGCGAGGTCGACGTGTCGGCCTCCCCCTCTGTCACACCCCGCAGGAGCGCTCCACAGTGCCTGCCCACGAGGTCCTTTTGCCTGAGAGGTTCCGGGGAGGATTTGCCCCTTCGGCGCCGCCCCTGCTGCTGTCGGGCGGTCTCTCCCACGTGGGTGCTACCGGCATGGTCAACGCTACCAGCGCCGGTGTTTCCGGCAGATGTCCTACCCCGGGGGGCCGTCACACCGGCACCGCCGACGCGCTGGTGACCCGCTCGGCGAGCGCCGGCAGCACCTCCCCCAGCGGCGCGTCGACGCGCACCGTGGCGTACCCGTCACCCCGGGTCGGCCCCTGGTTGACGATCGCCACCGCGATGCCCCGTTTCGCCGCCCGGATCACGAACCGCCGACCCGACATGACCGTCAACGACGACCCGAGCACCATCACCGCCCGCGCCTGCTCCACCAGCGTGAAACACCGCGCCACCCGCTGCGGCGGCACTGTCTCCCCGAAGAACACCACGTCCGGTTTCAGCATCCCCGTCCCACAGATCCCGCAGTCCACCGGCCGGAATCGCGCCACCTGCTCGTCAGGGAGATCAACATCACCGTCCGGGTGGACCGCGGCGACCCGGGCCACGAAGTCCGGGTTGGCCTCGCGCAGCCGCCGGTCCACTTCCTCGCGGGAGGTCAGGTTGCCGCAGTCCAGGCAGGTCACCTCGTCCAGGCGCCCGTGTAACTCGACCACCCGGTCGCTGCCCGCCGTGCCGTGTAGCCCGTCGACGTTCTGGGTGATCACCGCGTCGACCAGGCCGGCGTCCTGCAACCGCGCGACCGCCCGGTGCCCGTCGTTCGGCGTCGCCCGCGCGATCAACCGCCACCCCAGGTGGCTGCGCGCCCAGTACCGCCGCCGCGCCACCGCGTCCCGCGTGAACGCCTGGAAGGTCATCGGGGCGTGCCGGCGAGCCACCCCGGAGGGCCCCCGATAGTCCGGGATACCTGACTCGGTGGACAGGCCCGCCCCGCTGAGCACCACCACCTGACCACCGGCCACCAGCGAGGCCAGCTCCTCCACACTCTTCGTCACCCCTTCATGCTGCCTCAGCGACGAACCCCGCACCGCCGGGGCGACCCTGGGAGTCGTCGGCGGCCCCACACCCCTCGCCGACGCGGTCCGCGCCCACACCACCTGAGCGCCGGCCTCGGGTGCGGCCCCACACGGACGCGGGGCCGCACCCGAGGCCGGTCACCGCTGGTGGTGACGCGGCAACGCCGTCTGTCCCGCCACGCCACCCACGAAGGGCGCCCCCGGCGTCTCCTTCGCGATGCGGTCCATGGTGCGCGCCAACTGCTCACTGCCGTCGTCGAGATGCCGCGCCGCCGCCTGCATGTGCGACACCATCATCTCGCCGAAGATCCGCAACGCTTCCCGGGTCGCCACCGTGTCGTCGAAGCTCGCCCCGGCCGACTTGCGGTATTCCGCCACCGCCCGCTCGGCCTCCTGCTTCGCCTCCTCCGCCGCCGCCCGCATGTAACTCTCGTACTGCACCCGGGCGTACTCCGCGACCCGCCGCGCGTAGTCGTGTGCCTGCGCGATGATCTGCTCGGCCTCCCGCTGCGCCGCCGAGAGCAGGTTCACCTCCTTGGCCGCCGGCACATTCGCCGCCGCCGCCGTGCTCGGGATCACCCCGTGGCGGTGCAACTCCACCCGGTCGGTCAGCCGCTCGTTCTCCGCCCGCAGATGCGCGATCTGCGTCGCCAACAGATCCAACTCGTCGGCGATCTGCACCCGGAACCGATCCACGTCCGCGTGGTCGTAGCCGCGCCGCGCGAACGGCGCCGTACCGAACTCCCACCGGCGAACCCGGTCGGAGGTCATCCGCACCTGCACACCGCCGGACACCTGAATCCCGTCGTACCGGCTGATCGGGGTCGCGCTCACCGCTCACGCCTCTCGTTCCCGACTGCGGGGCTCGCAAGCTCACTCCTCGCGCTCACCGGTCACCCCCCTCACTCGACTGCTGGGCAGCCGTACGCCACGCCGGGCCGTACCACTGCTTGCCCAGACCCTCGTGATGCACCTGGCCCTCGTGGTAACCCGCCCGCGCCAACGTCTGCGCCGCGTGCGACACCACCTCGTCCGACCCGCACACGTACACGTGCCGAGAACGCCAGTCACCATCGGCCAACGCCCGGTCCACCGCGTGCACGAACTCACCCGGCCGGTTCATGTCCGCGCCCACCACGTACGTCACCGTGAACCACGGAAACGACGACGCCATCTTGTCGATCGCGTCGCTGTCGTAGAACTCGCTGCGTGAACGCGCACCCACATACAGGTCCACCCGACGACGGGAACCCTCCGCGGCGACCTGCTCCACCAACGCCTTCATCGGCGCCCAGCCCGTGCCCGACGTCAACAGCAGCAGGTCACTGGATCCCGCCGACCACAACGCCAACCGCTCTCCCACTGGCGCGGCCAGATTCACACGGTCACCCACCGCCGAGCCGTACACCAGTCGCGATGACACCGCGCCACCCGGAGCGGCCCGCACATGCAACTCCAACGTGCCGTCCGCGCGCGGCGCGTTCGCCGGCGAGTAGTACCGCCACGACCGCACCGACGGATGCGACACCCCGACCGACTGACCCGGAGTGAACGGCAACAGGTACTGCGGACGCACCGTCAACACCGCCACGTCGAACGCCCGCCGCTCATGGGCCACGATCTCCGCCGCCCACCACGGCGGGTTCACCGCCTCGGCGGCCTGCGCGGCCTCCATCATCACCTGCGCGACCAACCCGTACGCGGCTGCCCAGTCCTGGGCCAGCTCGTCGGTCCACTGCTCGGCCAGGAAATGCTGCAACGTCGCCAACAGCGCCTCACCGACCGCCGGGTAGTGCTCCGCGCGCACCGCGAACTTACGGTGATCCGCGCCGAGGTCCTGCAGGAAACCCACCAGCCGATCGACCTGGTCCACATGCGACACGATGTGCCCCAATGCGGTGACGAGACGATCGCGCTGTCCCGCCATGTTCGTCGGGAACATCTGCCGTGTCTCTGGATGCCCCAGGAACAACGTCGAATAGAAGTAGAGCGGAACCTCGTCGCCGTGCGCGGCGACGAGGTTCCAACTCTGCTTGAGTCGGGCCGCGTCCACGCTCAGACGCCCGGACGCTCTCCGGTGGACACCACCTGGTCCTGCACCTGCCCCAGCACTGTCCGCACGTCGTCCAGGATGTCGGCGGGCACGCCCAGCTCGGTCAGCGTCGCGATCAGGTGTGCGCCCACCATCGCGTAGTGCTGAGCCGTGATGCCCAGCGGCTGGTGCGCCTCGGCCAGTCCACGACCTGCGTACTCGTTCGGGCCGCCCAACACCACCGTCAACATCAGCGCCAGGTGCCGCCGCTGAGTCGGCATGTCCACGGTGGCGAAATAGCCCGCCAACTCGGGATCGGCGAGAACCTTGTCGTAGAACAGCTCGACGGCAGCCTTCACCGAACTCGCGCCGCCGATGCGGTCGTAGTGCGAGGCGGCAGCGGTCTCTTCCGTAACCGTCACGGTCGTTCCTTCCGGGGTGAAAGGTCGCGCGCGGTGACGCGCAGGGGCTACGGCCACCGACGCGACGCCCTCGTGCCACAGGCGCCACGGCGGGGACCGTGACGGACCATAGCGTGCCCGCGATCTCCGGTCATGGCCCCCCTATCCGGTTCCCGACAACTGGTGGGCAACTACCGTCATTGCCGTCAACCCGAAAGATCCACCCACAGTCCCCGAAGGGGCACCCAGCGTATCCACTGTGGATCCACCAGCCGGGGACCCGCCACCAGACGTCAACCGCCCTGACCCACAATCACCAAACGGCCGGGCCCAAAAAAGTCGCCCGCGCCAACGGACCGCGCACCGACAGACGCGCAGCGCTACTCAGCCCGCGCGCCGCCGCGCCCGCCGCGCCGCCAACTCGTCACCCACCGGCTCCGACGCGGACCCCACCACCGGCTCCGCCGGGCCGCTCGCCGCCGGCTCCGCCGGCAGATGCGACAACGAGCCCTGGATCTCCTTGAAAGCCCCACCGATAGCGATTCCGAACACGCCCTGCCCACCCTGCAACAGGTCGACCACCTCCTCCGGGGACCGGCACTCGTACACCGTCGTCCCGTCAGAGATCAGCGTGATCCCCGCCAAATCCTCCACACCACGCGACCGCAACGCCTCAATCGCCTTACGGATGTTCTGCAGGGACACCCCCGCATCCAACAACCGCTTCACGACCTTCAACACCACCAGATCGCGGAACGAGTACAACCGCTGCGTCCCCGAACCCGACGCGTCCCGGACGCTCGGCACGACCAACGTCGTCCGCGCCCAGTAATCCAACTGCCGATAGCTGATGCCCACCGCGTGGCACGCCGTCACACCTCGGTAGCCCACCGAGCCGTCACCCTCAGTCGCCACACCCGGCGACGCCGCACCCGGCTCGCGCAACTGTGTACCCGGATCGGGATCCTGCCGCTCGTGCATCCGGACAACCTCCCCGTCAGTGCGGTGACGCATCGTTTCCGGGACGCGCACCCCTCGACACGGCAACCCTAACGCCACCTTCAGGGGTTACCACGGAGGAACCGACGCGACACGCCGCGCAGCCACCGAGAAAGATCACCACCACGCGCCAGCGTCACCCAGCGTGACGCCAACGGGGAACCGGAACCGCTCAGCCCGCGAAGTCCTCCGGACGCACCTGCTCCAGGAACTCGCGGAACTTCTCCACCTCGTCCTCCTGCTCGTCGGGGATAACGATCCCCGCCTCGCTGAGGACCTGCTCCGCACAACGAATGGGCGCACCAACCCGCAACGCCAACGCGATCGAATCGCTCGGCCGCGCCGACACCCGCACGCCGTCACCGATCAACAGATCCGCGTAGAACACGTTCTCCTTGAGCTCGGTGATCTCCACCGCCTGCAACGGCGCCTGCAACGCCGCCAACACATCCCGCAGAAGATCATGCGTCAACGGACGGGCCGGCTTGACCCCCTGCTGCTCATAAGCGATGGCCGTGGCCTCGACCGCACCGATCCAGATCGGCAGATAGCGCTCGCCCTCGACCTCCCTGAGCAGGACGATCGGCTGGTTGCTGGGCAGCTCCACCCGAACTCCGACCACGCTCAGCTCGCGCACCGCCGCCTCCGTGTCGTCGTCAACCTACGCACCGTGCCCTTCCCTGCACGGTACACGGACCGCAACACGGCCGTCCCATGCGCTACAGCACCACGTCCGCGCCAGAAAGGGGTTACCCCGGCAAGCCTACGGCACGCTTCCCCGAAGAGATCTTTCCGCTCCGCCGCCACCTGCCGGGCACTCTCACCGACCCAACGTCGACCGCAGCCCCACCCGCACCAACGCCGCGTGCAACTGCTCCGACAACGCCACCAACTCCCGCGCCGTCTCCGCCGCCCGCGCCCGCGCCGCCGGATCACTCTGCCGCGCCAACGGCGCCACCAACTGCGCGAACAACCCGACCTCACGATCGGCCGCAGTCCGGTAACCCCGCAGATGCCGCGGCTCCAGCCCGTACGCCGCCAAACCCGCCACCGCAGACGCGATGATCAACGCGTCCGCGTCATACCACCCCGGCGGATCCGACACCAGCACACCGAGCCGCTCCAACTCCACCAGCGTCGACTCGTCGATCCCACTGCGGGCCACCAACTCAGCCCGGCCGAGCCGCACCTGCGACGACTCGGCCGGCTCCGACTCACGACCCGGCACCGCACCATCAGGCCCCACCGCCACCAACGCCGGCCGCGACCGCTCCGGCTGCTCACCGGACGAATCCCACTCGGCCAACTGCTCACGGATCACCCGCAACGGCAGGTACCTGTCCCGCTGCGCGGTCAACACAAACCGCAACCGCGCCACATCGTCCCAGCTGTACTTCCGGTAACCCGCCGCCGTCCGCTGCGGCTCAACCAGCCCCTCGGCCTCGAGGAACCGCAGCTTCGAAATGGTGGTGTCCGGGAAATCCACCCGCAACTGACCCAGCACCTCACCGATGCTCATCAGCGGCTGGGACCGGGCCGCCTCGGGTGGCGTGGAGGCCGCAGGCTCGTTCACCCCCGGCTGGCCTCATCCTCCGGGCGCGGACCGGCGATGAACACCACCCGGAACTTACCGATCTGAACCTCGTCACCATTGCTCAACGTGGCCGCCTCAACGCGCTCACGATTCACGTACGTGCCATTCAGGCTGCCCACATCCCGCACCGTGAACGTCCCACCGTCACGATGGAACTCCGCGTGCCGACGCGACACCGTCACGTCATCGAGGAAGATGTCACTGTCCGGATGCCGGCCACTGGTCGTCACATCGTGGTCCAACAGGAACCGGGCACCCGCATTCGGGCCGCGACGAACCACCAGCAGCGCCATACCCGGCGGCAACGAGCCGGACATCCGGCTCGGCACCACATCGGTGTCCGGCCCCTCCAGCACTTCGTCGAGCGAACCGAGATTGAGCGTCGAAGTGACGTCGAGCGGGGGGAACTCGTCGTCTGGGCGCGTCATGGGACCACCTCACGGATCTGTTCGGTCGGCGTCGGGTAATGGCGGGTCTGGCCGCCGGGCACTCCAACACCCGGCGGCTGGCTCCCCGTGCCCGGGAAGGCAATTCCGCAACGCACAACTAATGGGTTCTTCTCGGTCGACTGGGCGAGCCTAGCCAGCGCCGAAATGCAGGGCAACCGGACGCGCGTAGAGATCCCGCACGCCGGATCAAGCACACTCAGCCTTCGGTGATCTTCTGATACGCGCCCGCCGTGAGCAACCCGTCCGTCGCCGTCGGATCATTCGGCGTGATCTCCACCAACCAACCCGCACCGTACGGATCCGTGTTGATCAGCTGCGGAGTGTCACCCAGCGCCTCGTTCCGCGCCGCCACCGTACCCGCGACCGGCGCGTAGATCTCCGACACACTCTTGGTCGACTCGATCTCACCCAACGAGTCACCGGCCGCCACGACCGCACCCGCCTCCGGCAACTGCACGTACACGATGTCACCCAGCGCGTCCTGCGCGAAGTGCGTGATGCCGACCCGGATCGAACCGGTACCGTCACCCGCCACCCACTCATGCTCGGCGGTGTATCGCAGATCCTCGGGAATCACCAGACGCGTCCTCATCCATCGTGCCCCGAACCACCCGGGCCCGGCGCGGCCGCGCCGGTCAGGAGACCGGACGGGCGTGTTCCTACTTGGTCGGCGCGTGCAGTGCCGAAACCTCGGCAACCTCACGCTCCCCAAACGTCACGTTACCGCCGTCACCCCCGACCGACGCCACCACCCCACCAGGAATGTTCAACGCCGTACGCATCGTCGCCGGATCACCGATCACCGTGATCGTGTAAGGGCCCGTCAACCGACGCCCCTCCACCATCAACGACCCGTTCTCCCCATCCAGGAAGTACGTCGACGCGATCACCCGCACCGTCGCCCGGTCACCACCGGAGATCTGCATCGCCTCCGCGCCCGCGCCCCGCAACTCCTGCACCGCGTCCAACACCCGGTTCGCCGTGATCGGCTTGCCCCCACCACTGGAGAACTGCACCGTCAACCCCGGCCCCACCGCCGGCAACGTCCCCGCCAGGATCCCCAACTCATCGGCTCGACGCGTCGCCTCGTCCAACGCCGCCTGCCGGCCCTGCTCACCCGAGGCCAACTGCCGCTGACTGTCCTCCAACGCCCGGATGTCCTGCTGAAGACGACTCTCGCGCGCATCCAGATCCGACAGGATCCGCACCAGGTCCTCCTGGCGCGTCGCACCCAACGTCGGATCCGTCGACGTCGTCTTCAACTGCACGACCAGCGTGAACCCCAGCAACGCCAACAACACGGCGATCATCACCCCGGCCGCGCTCCACCGCGAGCGACCCGCGACCACCGGTGCGGGCGGCGTCACCGTCGCCTCGTCCACCGGCTCCCCCGGCGCCACCGGCTCCCCCGAACGCGACACCGTCCGCAGGTCCACCGTCGCCCCGTCATCGACCGGCGGCACGTCCGGCTCCGCGCCGTCAGGGTCCGGCTCCGCACCCCCGGGCTCCGGCTCCCGCGCCGGATCGTGCGGCGCCAACGGACTCAACTCGTCCGGATCGGGCGCGTCCGGCCGCGGATCCGGCTCACCCGCCGGCCCACCAGGCCGCCCCGGTGCCCCCGGCTGCGGCCAACCCGTCCCCGTCTCCGCCTGCTCGTCGCTCATCGCTGTCAAACCTACGCCCGGAACAGGTGCCGACGGATCGCCGCCACATTTCCGAAGATGCGCACACCCAGGACGACCACCACACCGGTGGACAACTGCCCGCCCACACCCAACTGGTCACCCAGATACACGATCAGACCAGCCACCAGCACGTTCGAGATGAACGACACCACGAACTGCTTGTCGTCGAAGATGCGGTCCAACTTCGCCCGCACCCCACCGAACACCGCGTCCAACGCGGCGACCACCGCGATCGGCAGGTACGGCTGCAACGCCGCCGGCACCGTGGGATCAAGCCACACCCCGAGCACCACACCGGCGAGCAACGCCAGCACCGCGATCATCCGCCACCTCCGGAAGGACTAGCGGCCCCCGGCGAACCCGACGACCCAGGACTGCCAGACCGGCCAACCGCCCCCGAAGGGCTCGGACTGACCGACGGCTTGGCGTAGCGTAGCTGCGGCTCCGGAGCCGCCGGCAGGGTGAGGTCCTCCGCCTCCCGCACACCGAACGACAAACCGGTCTTCTGCGCGACCTCCCGCATCAGCGCCGCGTTCCGGCTGTCCTCGAACTTGCGCCGCATCGACCCCGGACCCGTCGCCGACACCTCGTACGGCCCCGTCACCGGCCGGAAATCCACCAGGATCGCCTCACCCGCCGAACGGATCGTCGACGTCGACGTCAACCGCTGCCCGTTGATCGCGATCGCCTCCGCGCCAGCGCTCCACAACGCGTTCGCCACACCCTGCAGATCGCTGTAGAGCACCCGCGGCGGCCCCGCGCCCGCACCGGTCACCGCGTCCGCTTTCCCCGGAGCGTCCGCCAGGCGCACCACCACACCGTCGCCCCGCACCCGACCCAGCCCGGTGCTCGCCTCCAGGTCCCGCAGACGCGCCGCGGCCGACCCGCTCAACGCCGCATCCCGCTGCCGGCTGACGTCCTCGCGCAGCTGGTCCGCCCGCGCCGACAACCGGTCGGTCTGGCTCTCCCGCTCCTTGATCTGCGCCACCAGCCCCGAGCGGGCCTGGGCGCGCCCCGGCTCGTCCGCCATCGTCTGGCGATACGCCACCGCGAACAGAAAGCCCAGCACCACCACCACGACCAGGCCGACCGACCGCGCCGCCCAGCCCCGGGGCGCGTCCGACGGCGTCGCCCGCTGGCGCGCGGCGGCCGCGTCCGCGTACCCCGGGTCCAGGGGGTTGCGGAACAACTCGGTGAGGAAATCCGGGGCGTACACCCGATCCGGGCGGGGCCGCCGCGGTGGGGCCGCGCTCACGCGCCCGCTCCCCGGCCGCGTGCCGCGCGCACCAGCCGCGATGCCTGCACCACGTACATCGCGCCGGCCACCCAGTAGAGCACCAGCCCCCACCAGGCCAGCCCCCAGCCGATCGCGGCGGTCGCCGTCGCGGCCGCGCTCCACTCGGTGGCCAACAGCAGCACCGGGAACGCCGCGAGCAGCAGGAACGTGGCGGTCTTGCCCACGTAGTGCACCGGCGGCGGCCCATACCCGAAGCGGCGCAACACCGCCAGCGAAGCCAGCAGCAGCAGTTCCCGGGCCAGCAGCGCCGCCGTGAACTGCCACGGCACCACCTCCCGGGCGGTGAAGGCGAGCAGCGTGGCGAGGATGTAGAGCCGGTCGGCGAGGGGATCGAGCAGCTCCCCGAGCCGGCTCACCTGTCGCAGCCGGCGGGCGATCCAACCGTCGACCCAGTCGGTGGTGCCGCCGATGGCCAGCACCACCACCGCCGCCACGTCCGCGCGGGCCACCAGGAACAGATAGAGGAACAGGGGTACGCCCAACAGCCGCCCGAAGCTGATCAGGTTGGGCAGGGTGAGCACCTGGTCCCCGGGCGCCTGGTCACCGATGTCCCGCGGGTGCTCTGCCTGAGCCGGCCGACGCGACACCGAACCTCCTCCACGGCACGCCCCGACGCCTGGCCGAGATCGGGCGCGGCGGAGGTCGTACGCGCTGTCGGGCCGGCAACCACCGGCTCCCCTGCGGCCCCCGGACGGGACCTCTGCCCTGATACGGCCCGCGATCTCGATGATCGCGGGCCGGGTAAGAGCGCTGCCACTATATCGGGCTCTCGTTCGTGTCCCGGTCGCTGTGTGATGTCGGCGCGGTGGTGCCGCCTTGTGGGGTGAGTCACCACCTCTAGAGCGTCCTGGGATATTAGCGGAACGGATCAGGCCGTCTGGACCGCAGCCTGGTCGGTCTGCTGCTCGGGCACCGTCTGCGTCGCCGCCCGCCCGAAGGCCAGCAACGCCGCCAGCAGCTCGTGCTGCGTCCGGGGCGCCATCCTGTCCAGGACTGCCTGCACCGCGCGCTGCCGCCGCTCCGCCAACTCCCGCAGCAGGGTCAACGCGGCGGCGGTGGGCACCAGCCGCACCTCCCGCCGGTCGCGGGGATCGGCGACCCGGCGCAACAGGCCGGTCGCCTCCAGCCGGTCGCACAGTCGGCTGGCCGAGGAGGGCACCACGTCCAGCAACTCCGCCAGCCCGTTGACATTGGTCTCCGGCCGTCCACTGATCAGCATCAGCACCCGCAACTGGGTCGGTGGCACCTGGTGCCGCGACGCCGCCGAGTCGAGCACGGCGATCAGCGTCTCTGCGGCCACGTTGATCGCCGCGGCGAGATCCGCCGGTCGCTCCACCCGATGTCCCCTACCGTCGTCGCGCTGGTGCCTGCCCGGGAGGGTGGCGGCGACTCTCATCCGCCATCCCGCCCACGCGGACCATGCCAGTCGAGGCACACGACGACGGCGTCATCGCGCAAATCGGAATCCGCGTGGTAGGCGTGTAGTTCGCGCATCACCGTACCAACCGCCTCGGTCGCCGGCTGCAACCGTGTGGCCCGCATGGAACGGGCCATCATCCGCTGTCCGTACGGCTCCCGCCCCGCCGGCTCGGCCGCCCACACCCCGTCGCTGACCACGAAGACCCGGTCCCCCGGCACGAGCTGGAACTCCTGTAGCTCGTAGCGGGTCTCGGCGAACATGCCCAGCGGCAACTGCTGGTCCAACGTCATCGGCTCGACGGTCGCGCCGCGCATGCGCAGCAGATGCGGCGAACCGGCGTCGACCGCCCGCACCCGCCCGGTGCAAATGTCCAACTCCAGCAGCAGCGTGGCCACGTACCGACGGCCCCGATGCTGGTAGTAGACCGTGTCCGAGGCCAGTTCCGCCTGCTCCGTGAGCCCGCCGTCCGAGCGGCGGGCGTTGCGCATCGCGTTGACCGTGACCGCCGTCAGGAGCGACGCGGCCAGACCATTGCCCTCTCCGTTGAGCACCGTCAGCGTGAGCCGGTCACCGTCCAACGACCAGTCAAAGTGGTCCCCGCCGACGGTGTATGCCGGCTCCAACTGCCCGGCCAGGTGAAAGGTGCGGTGTGCGACGCTGCGCCCGGGCAGTAGATCCCACTGCATCTCGGCGGCCATGCTGAGCCGCTCGCGGCGTCGGGCCCGCCGGTAGCGGTCGGTCTCCCGGTCCGCGGCCCGCATCGCCACCGCCAGGTCACCGGCGATGTCGGTGGCGCGGCCGGTGACCGCCGGGCCGGGCGCCGTCGGTAACTCGATGAGCAGCACACCGAGGCGCTCCCCCCACACCGTCAGGGGCAGGTAGAGCCGGCAGGCCCCGTCGTCGAGACCGTCGCGCACCGGCTGCTGGCTGGAGAAGCAGCGCTGCGCCACGGTGTGCCGGGCCAGGGCCCCAGCCGCCGGCAGGTCCGGATCCAGCACGGGCCAGAGCCCGCTGATCCGGTAGTCGGCGACGAACACGTCGGTGCGCGACGCGCCCAACGCCGCCCGGATAGCCCGGTCCGCCGCCTCTGCCAACTGGTCGGGCGCGGCTTCGCGCAGCGCGCGCGACACCCCGTCCGGCGCGTCCACCATGCTTGGTCGTCCCTCCAGAAACTTGCTACAGGGCAAGCATCATACGGACGCGTCGGGACAACCCGTCGTCGCGGGTCAGTCGGCGCCACGTGTCGCCAGGACGCCATGAAAGGCGTCCGGCACGTCGACGGGCGCGCCGGCGGGCCGCCACCGGTTGACCGGCACGATCCCGTCCGAGGTCGGCGTCCATCGGCCCAGCAGCTGCCCGAACGCCGCCGGAGGGCGCATCCGGAACGCCGGGCCCATCATCGCCAGCGCCCGCGGGTGGGCGGCCAGCTCCTCGGTGTCGAAGTCCACGGCCAGCAGGCTGCCCGGCGCCGCGGCGGCGTACAGCTCGTCGAGGGTGCGGGTCAGCGTGTCGTCGCCGAGGAACGCGGCGAGGCCGAGGAAGATCACCCCCACCGGTCGCCGCCCCCACCCGGGCACGAAGCGGTGCAGCTGGGCAGGGTCGATGGTGCCGATGTCGGTGGCGTCGCCGTAGCCGTAACCCGCCCGGTCGCTGCCGGCGAGGATCCGCTGGCCCAGCCGGACGGTCACCGGATCGACGTCGGTGTAGAGCACGGTGGCCTCCGTGGCGACCTCGTGCACGTTGCCCATCGTGGGCACCCCCGCGCCGAAGACCAGGAACCCGTCCACGCCCTGCTCGACGATCGCCCGGACCGCCCGGCCGAGGAACGCCCGCAGCTCCGCGAAGACCGGCGCGCACGGCCCGTACGCCTGCTCGAAGGCGGTCGCCGCGGCCACGTCGACGTCGAAGTGGTGCTCCCCGCCGAGCCAGAAGTCGATCATGCGGGCGGTGCTCGGCTCATCCGGCTCACCCATCGACGCCGCTCCTCCCGCTTGGGTCGTCGCCAGCGTACCGACCCGGGCCCGACCGGCGGTATCGCTCCGCCGCGCCGCCACGCCCGCGATACTGGCCCGGCGGGAGGTGAGACGGTGAACTCGGCGCACAGCGCGGCCGTGGTGGTCGGCGTGGACGGCTCGGAGCCGTCCCTGCGCGCCGTGCGCCTGGCCGCCGTCGAGGCGGTCCGCCGGCATCGACCGCTGCGGGTGGTGCACGGTTTCATCTGGCCGTTGCTGAACGTGCCCGTCTCCCCCGCACCCGACGCGCCGCCGGGCGCCGGCCTGCGCCAGCGGGCCACCGAGCTGGTCGCGGCCGCGGTGGCCGAGGCCGAGGCGACCATCCCCGGACTGACGATCTCCGGGGAGATCATCGACGGCGAGGCCGCCGCGGTGCTGGTGGGCGAGTCCCCCACCGCCGCGCTCGTCGTGCTCGGCGACCGTGGGCTGGGCGGCTTCTCCGCGCTCGTCGTCGGCTCGGTGGCGGTGCAGGTCAGCGCGTACGCCGACTGCCCGGTGCTGGTGGCCCGCGGCACGCACCGGCCCGACGGGCCGGTGGTGGTCGGTATCGACGGCTCGCCGGCGTCGCTGCTCGCCGCCGACTTCGCCGCCGAGACCGCGGTGACGCGCGGCGTGCCGCTGCGCGCGGTGCACGCCTACCGACACCCCGGCAGCAGCGGTCCCGGCGACATGCAACCCCTGGTGTACGACGAGGCGCAACTGCACGGCGAGCAGGAGAAGCTGCTCACCGGCTGGCTGGACGGGCTGGCCGCACACCATCCGGGGTTACGCCTGACGTGCCGGGCGACGCGCGGGCGCGCCGGCGCGGCGCTCGCCGAGGCGTCCCGCGACGCCCAACTGCTGGTCGTCGGGGGGCAGGGGCGCGGCGAGGTGACCGGGTTGCTGCTGGGGTCGGTGAGCCAGTCGGCGCTGCACCACGCGCGGTGCCCGGTCGCCGTGGTCCGCGGCCCCCACTGACAGCCCCGGGGTTGGGCCGCCGCCCAACGGGTAGACGGCCGCGGTACGCCAACGGCGACGAAGGAGGCAGCAGATGCCAGGACCACGGCCGGGCAGCAACGCGTACGACAAGCAGCGGGCGCGGTTGCGCAACGCGATCGACGACTCCGGACGTCGGGTACCCGACGGCAAGGCCAACCAGGTCGCCAACCGGATCCTCCAGGAGGATCGCGGCCAACGGGGCGTCGTACGCGGTGAGCGCACCTACGGGCCCAAGAGCGAACGCGAACCGGGCGACCCGAAGTGAGGGGCGTCGACCTGGCCGACGGCGCCGTCGCGGGCGCGGTCGGCAGCACCGCGCTGAACGTGGTCGGCTACCTGGACATCGCCCTTCGGGCGCGACCGGCGAGCAGCACGCCGGAGCAGACCGTCGACCGGCTGGCGCACATCGCGCACGTGGATCTGGGGTCGGGGCCCCGGGCGGCAACCCGCCGCTCGGGGCTCGGGCCCCTCATCGGCTACGGGCTGGGCATCGCCGCCGGCATGGCGTTCGCGCTCTACGCGGGCGGCCGCCGGCAACCGCTTCCGATGGCCACCGGTGTGCTCGGCGCCGGCGTCATGGCGATGACCGACGGGTCCATCACGGCGCTCGGCATCAGTGATCCCCGTACCTGGCGGCGCTCGGACTGGATCTCCGACATCATCCCCCACCTGGCGTACGGACTGACGGCCGCCGCCACCTGGAACAGGTTGCGGCGGCCGTCAGGTCGCGATCGTTAGGCGCGGGTGTCGCTGTCGTCCTCGGCGACCGGCTCACCCGCCGGGCCGTACGGCGACACCTGCCCCTTGGGCACCGGTCGACCGGCGTCCCCGCGCGACGAGCCACTGTTGAGC
Organism: Micromonospora sp. DT4; assembly: GCF_049841675.1. Lineage (NCBI taxonomy): Bacteria > Bacillati > Actinomycetota > Actinomycetes > Micromonosporales > Micromonosporaceae > Micromonospora > Micromonospora sp. DT4. Next base: position 16,081 of record NZ_JBNCKT010000046.1, on the reverse strand, counting down.
GGGTGCCCGGTCGGTTGGGGCCCCTTGCTGTCCTGGCTGGTCGCTCCCTTGGCGTTACGCCGGAACTCCTCCTGCTGCGGGTTGACCACGAGTGTCTCCCTCCCGGTACGGCAGGCGGCATCGACCGCCTCCACCGGCCGCATACCCGCCGGACCCGACCGCATTCTCCTTCGCGGCGGGCGTCCGGGAGGGCTAGCTGGGCGCGGGGCGGGTACCCCTGTGGTGTGGGTGACGATCGAGCCGTCGTGCGGGTCCTGCTGGACCGGCGCAGCCACACGTACGCCGAGGAGGCCGGCATCCGGCTCTCCGACCGCCCCGGTCCGCTGTACCAACTGCTGGTGCTGGCCACCCTGCTGAGCACCCGCATCCGCGCCTGCGTGGCGGTCGACGCCGCACGCGAGCTGTTCGCGGCCGGCTACCGCACACCGCAGGCGATGGAGGCGGCGAGCTGGCAGCAGCGGGTCGACGCGCTGGGCCGTGGTCACTACCGCCGCTACGACGAACGCACCGCCACCATGCTCGGCACCGGCGCCCGGCTATGTCTGGACCGCTGGCACGGCGACCTGCGGCGGCTGCACCGCGAGGCCCAGGGCGACCCCGCCGGGCTACGCCGACGGCTCACCGAGTTTCCCGGCATCGGGTCCACCGGCGCGGACATCTACCTGCGCGAGGCGCAGACGGCCTGGTCCGATCTGCGCCCGTACGCCGACCGTCGGGCCCTCGCCGGCGCGAAGCGGCTCGGTCTGCCGGGCTCACCGGACCGGCTGGCCGGCCTGGTCGACGAACCGGACTTCGGCCGCCTCGCCTCGGCGCTGGTCCGGGTGGCGCTCGGCGAGGAGTCAGCCGGCGAGGTCACCCGCGTCGCCGCCGGGTGAGCCGCTCACTTGACGGTCTTGTCTCCCGGCCGGGTGAGGTGCCACACCAGCAGCGCGGCGAGCAGCGCCAGGACGATGACCCCGCCGGAGATGCCACGGCCCTCCTCGGGGCTGCGGCCGGTGCTGCCGAAATAGATCACCGCGAGGCCGGCGAGGACGGTGACGAACGTACGCAACCCTCGGTCCTTCACGTACCGCACGGTAGGTGCGCGGCAGCCGCGTAAGGGTGTTTCGCGCGTATTGTCCCTCTTTTGGGCGATGCTCAGCGCTCGGTGACGAAGCCGCGCAGCCGGACGCGCCGCACCGCCCGGTCGGCGACCTCCACCACCTCCATGGTCAACCCGGGCAACCGCACCGTCTCGCCCGGCGCCCCCGGCAGGTGCCCCAACCGGGCCAGCACCAGCCCGGCCACCGTCGTGTACTCCCGGGACAGGGGGAAGCTCAGCCGCACCCCCACATCGGGCAGATCGTGCAGGGGGAAGTCACCGGGCACCAGCAGCGACCCGCCCGACTCCCGGACCACGCCGTGCACGTCGCGGTCGGTCTCGTCGTACAACTCCCCGACGACCTCGGCCAACAGATCCTCCAACGTGACGATGCCGTCGACGCCGCCGTGCTCGTCCACGACGAGGGCCAACTGCTGGTGCTCCTGGCGCAGCTGGCGCAGCGCGTCGGCGACCGGCAGGGTGACCGGCAGCAGCAGCGGCGGTCGAGCCCGCTCCCCCACCGTGCCGCCCTCGGCCCGCACCAGGTCGCGGATGTGCACCACGCCAATCACCTCGTCCAGGCCACCCGGGCCGACCACCGGCGCGCGGGACCGGCCGGCCGCGCCGAGCAGGCGTACGCCCTGGCCGGCGAACAGATCGGTCGGCAGCGTGGTCACCTCCCGGCGGGCCACCAGGATCTCCCGCAGCGTCCGACCGGCGATGTCGAACGCGCCGGTCAGGATCTCCCGCTGCTGCGTCGACAGACCCCGCTGACTGGCCAGCATCTCCCGCAGCTCCTCCTCCGTCGTCTCCTCACGGCTGGCCCGTGGGTTCCCGCCGGCCAGGCGGACCACCGCGTCGGTCGCCAAGCTGAGCAGCCACACCGCCGGGCGGGACACCCGGGCCAGCAGGTCCAGCGGCCCGGCGCTGAGCAGCGCCCACCGCTCGGCGCGCTGCATGGCCAGGCGCTTCGGCGCCAACTCGCCCACCACCAGTGTGACGAAGGTCAGGGCCACCGTCACCAGCAGCACCGCGGCCGGGCGGGCCGCCGCGCCGAGGAAACTCAGCGGGCCGACCAACGGCTGAGCGAGCGACACGGCGGCCGCCGCCGAGGCGAGGAACCCGGCCAGGGTGATACCGAGCTGGATGGTGCCCAGATAGCGGTTCGGGTCCCGGGAGAGCCGTACCAGCCGCTCCCCGGCCCGACTGCGCCGACCCAACCGCCGCAACCGCCCCTCGCGCAGCGTCACCAGGGCCATCTCGCTGCCCGAGAGCGCGGCGTTGACCAGCACCAGGACGGCCACCAGCGCCAACTGCCCAAGCTGACCGCCCACCGTGCACCCCCGTTGACCGCCTCAGGTCACTCAACCGCAGCGGGCACGGTTCCGGGCCCGGTTTCCGGCCGACAAGGCGCTCAGTCGACCTCCAGGTCGTCCAGGGAGATGGAGTGCGTCATCAACCACCGGGCCAGCGCCGTCATGCCGAACAGCCACAGCGGCACCGACTCGGTGGGGCCGTTCGTCGCGTAGATGGCAAACCGCAGGTCCGGGGCGCGGTACGCCTCGATCCGCCACTGGTGCTGCCGGTCCCGCCAGACCGCCGAAGGGTCCATGGCGTCACCGTAGGTGAACGAGAGCGGTCCGAGGGCCGGGTTCGGCGCTCAGGTGACGACGACCCGGGCATCGTCGGGCAGCCGGCGGGTGACGCCACGCCGGTCCAGCAACTCCAGCAGCGGCACCGCCACCCGACGGGTGGTGTCCAGCGCCTGCCGGGCCGCCGACAGGGTGAACGGCTGGGGAAGCCCGGCCAGCACGGTGACCGCCGCGTCGAGCGCGTCGGGCAGCAGCACCACGCTGTCGGCCAGCCGCAGCAACGCGCCGGCGCGCACCGCCGCCCCGATCTCCCGGGGGCCCAGGCCCAGATCGACGAGGTGGTGCGCCTCCGGGGCGCGAAACGGCCGGTCCGCGTACTCCGCGCGGACCCGCTGCACGGCCCGCGCCACCGGCTCCGGCAGGGTGTCCACGGCGGCCGCGCCGATCCGGCCGGCGTGCACCCGCAGCGGCGGGCGCACCAGCGCCTCGACCAGCGCCCGGTCGGGCAGGGCGAGACGCTGCCGCAGCGCGTCCACCGGCATGCCCGCCTCCAACGGGTGCTCCCGCGCGTAGCGGGTGACCTCCTCGGTCACCTGGTCGCCGAGCCGCCGCCAGTGCACCGGGTCGGCCAGCCAGTCACCGGCCACCGGAGTGGCCTGCACCGGCACGCCCATGCGGCGCAGCGCGCCGACCCGGACCAGCCGACGGCGACGCAGCTCACCGGCCAGGTCGGGACGACCGTCCAACTCGTCGAGCACCGCCGCGCGGGCAGCCGCCGCGCCCCGGCGGGACAACGGCGGCGGCGCGACGTCGAGGACCCGTACGCCGCCGGCCACGTGATGACGGCCGGGATCGCGCAGCAGCGCCCGGTCGCCGACCAGCAACGGCAGCGGGCGGGCCAGTCGAAGACGGACGGTGTCCACGCCGAGCGGCCGGACCCGCACCGGCACGGCCGCCGATCCGACGTGCAGAGTGAGGGTGGCCGGCAGGTCGGCGGCAGGGTCACCGGCGAGCCGTACGTCGACGAGGCCGGTGCGGTGGAACCGCCCCGGCGTGAGCAGCGCATCACCACGGCCGAGCCGGTCCCGGGGCGTACCCCGGAGGTTGACCGCCACCCGGGCCACGGCCGACGCCTCCGGTCGGGCCTCGCCCAGACAGTGCAGGCCGCGGACCCGGACCGGTTCGTCGGCCCCCGCCAACTCCAGGACGTCGCCGACGCGCAACCGACCGGCGCCCAGGGTTCCGGTGACGACGGTGCCGCTGCCCCGCACGGTGAAGCTGCGGTCCACCCAGAGGCGCACCGGGGCGTCCACGACGGGGGCGGGCAGCCGCGCGACGAGCCGGTCCAGCGCAGCCCGCAACTGCGGCAGCCCGGCACCGGTCAACCCGCTGACCGCCACCGTCTCCACCGCGCCGAGGCTGCTCGCCGCGATCTCGGCCCGGGCACGCTCCGCCGCGGGCGTCGGGTCGGCCAGGTCCGTGCGGGTCACCACCAGCAGGCCGTACCCGACGCCGAGCGCGTCGAGCGCGGCCACATGCTCGGCGGACTGCGGCATCCACCCCTCGTCGGCGGCGACCACGATCAGCGCGGCCGGCACCGGGCCGACTCCCGCGAGCATGTTCGGCACGAACCGCTCGTGCCCGGGCACGTCGACGAGCGCGATCGTCGCCCCGGACGGCAGCGTCGTCCAGGCGAACCCCAGGTCGATGGTCATGCCCCGGCGGCGTTCCTCAACCCACCGGTCGGGTTCCATCCCGGTCAACGCCCGGACCAGTGTCGACTTGCCGTGGTCGACGTGCCCGGCGGTGGCGACGACGAACACCTCAATCGTCCCCGGGTACGCGCAGCACGGCCGCCAAGACCGCGTCGTCGGCGTCGACGGGCACGCAGCGCAGGTCGAGCAGCAGCCGCCCCCGCACCACCCGGCCGAGCACCGGCTGCTCGCCCGTGCGCAGTGGCTCGGCGTACCGCTCGGGCAGGCTCAGCGCCCACGAGTCCAACTCGACGCCGGGGGCGCCGCCGCCGCCGACCACGGCGACCGCCGGCACCACCTCCGCCTTACGTCCGTCCGCGCCGAGCCGGTCGCGCAGCAACTCCACCCGGCGGCGCAGGGCCGCCGGGTCGGCGTGCAGCGCGCTCCGCGTCGGCGTGTCCGGTCGGTGCAGGGTGGCGGCCAGCGCGGCCAGGGTGAGCTTGTCCACGCGCAGCGCCCGGGCCAGCGGGTGGCGGCGCAGCCGTTCGACGAGCGCGGCGTCGCCGAGCAGCAGGCCGGCCTGGGGGCCACCGAGCAGCTTGTCGCCGCTCGCGGTGACCAACGCCGCGCCGGCGCGCAGGGTGCCGGCGGCGTCCGGCTCGTCGGGCAGCAACGGATCTGGCGCGAGGAGCCCGGAGCCGATGTCGGCGACCACCGGCACGTCGAGGGTGGCCAGGCGTCGCACCGGCACCGCCGACGTGAAGCCGGTGATCTGGAAGTTCGACGGGTGCACCTTCAGCACGAAGCCGGTCTGCGGGCCGACGGCCGCGGCGTAGTCGTCGAGCGTGGTGCGGTTGGTGGTGCCCACCTCGCGCAGGCGCCCGCCGGTGCTCTCCAACAGATCGGGCAGGCGGAACCCGTCGCCGATCTCGACCAGTTCGCCGCGGCTGACCACGATCTCCCGGCCGACGGCCAGCGCCGTAGCCGCCAGCACCAGCGCGGCGGCGCCGTTGTTGACCACGTGCACGGCGGCGGCGTCCGGCACGGCGGCGGCGAGCGCGTCGAGCGCGTCCCGGCCCCGGCGCGCGCGTCGCCCGGTGCTCAGATCCAGCTCGACGTCGGTGTGCCCGGCGGCCGCCACGACCGCGGCCACGGCGTCCGGTGACAGCGCTGCCCGGCCCAGATTGGTGTGCAGCACGACACCGGTGGCGTTGAGCACCGCCCGGGGACCTGACGCGGGCAACCCGGCGACGGCGGCGTCCCGCACCTCGTCGGGCGCGATCTCACCGCGGCGGGCCCGCTCCTGCGCCCGCACCACGGCGGCCTTGACCCGGTCCCGGCCGAGGGCCGCGATGGCCGCCGCCAGCCGCGGATCGGCGAGCAGCGTGTCGGTGCGGGGCAACCGACGCCTCGGGTCCTCGCTGCCGTCACGCATCACGTCACTCCTGCCGCCGTTGGCGGAGACGGACGGGAATCGAACCCGCCTGGCCCGGGTCCCGGACCACACCGGTTTTGAAGACCGGGAGGGGCACCAGCCGCCTGAACGCCTCCGTCGCACATTCGATCACAACGCCGGTGCGACCGCTCAGTCAGTCGCCGGATCCACCGTGCTCCGCCGGGCGTTCACCCGCTCGCGTTGCGGTACGACGGTGTAGCGGGGGTCGCGCGCCGACGCGACGCCCCCGTAGAAGATGCCGAACCGCGTGGCGACCGACGCGCCCAGCAACGCGGCCCCGGACAACGCCCCGACCGCGCGACTGCGCCGGCCGAGCAGCACCCCGGCCACCCCGGCGGCGGTCAGCAGCCGACCGGCGCGCAGCAGCCAACCGGGTCGCCCCGACCGGTAGGGCTCACTGAGCAACCCGAGGCGGGTCTCCACCCGATGCGCGCCGTACAGCTCCAGAGCCGCACCGGCCACCGCCATCCGGCGGGCCGGGCCGACCTGCGCCAGCGGCGCGGCGAGCAGACCCACGCCAGCGCCGCTGGCCAGCGCGCTGCCCGCGAAGATCACCGGCAACTCGGGGTACGCCTCATGCCACGACGGCACCGCCGTGTCGGCGAGCAGGACCCCGGTGTACGTCGCCAGGGCCGGCGCGGTGACGGCGGCGACCAGCCCGGCGGCGTGCCCGGCCGGCGGCAGGGCGCGGCCGACCAACCCGAGCAGCCCGCGCCGGGGCAGCCAGCCGGCGGTCTCGGCGATCGCGGCCACGCCGGCGGCCGGTCCGAACGCGGTGAGGATCCAGGTGCCCACCGACATCGGTGAGGTCAACTTGGCGACCCGCAGCATGTGGTGGAACCGCTCCGGCCGGCCCAGGTCCCTGACCAGGAAGACCGCGCTGACGCTGACTGCGCCCAGCGCGGTGACCCGGCCGGCGCGACGCAACACCGGCCGACGGGTGAGCTGGCCCCCCGCGGCCAGCAACGACGAGCCGGCAGCCAGCCCGCCGGTGAACAGGTACGCGGCGATGTCCCACTTCCAGACCGGGGCCTTGAGGACGGGCCGACCGTAGTACGAGGTGAACTCGGCCTCCGGCACCCGCAGCTCTTCACCGCCGCCGCGTCGCCTGCCCCGCCGGCCGGGGGCTTCGGGGCTCCGCCGCACCGAGAGATCGCCCCGGCGGCTGTCGGCGGTGTTTCCGTCGCGCGCGTGACTGTCACCGCTCGCGGCGTCGGTCCGCTGGTCGCTCGACTGTGGCCGGTCACCGCCCTCGGCGGCGAGCCGCTCCCGGAAGCGACGAAACCTGTCGCCCACAGGGCCTGGTGGGGTCATGAGGATCCTCCGACGAACGCGGCGACGGTCGCCGCCGCCATGGCGAGCGCGGCGAGCCCCGCACGTTTCCACATCTTCGGCAGGTCACGGGTGGTCACCACCGGATCGGGCGGCAGCCCGTACACCTCGGGCTCGTCGAGCAGCAGGAAGAACGCGCCGTCACCACCTACACCGTCGTTCGGGTCGTGCCCGTACAGCCGCGCCTCGGGGACCCCCCGCTCGTGCAGCGTCTCGACCCGGGCGGCCGCGCGTTCACGCAACTCGTCCAGGGGCCCGTACTGGATCGACTCGGTCGGGCACGCCTGGGCGCACGCCGGGGTCATCCCCGCACCCAACCGGTCGTAGCAGAGCGTGCACTTCCACGCCCGACCATCGCCCTTACGCTGATCGATCACCCCGTACGGACACGCCGAAATGCAGTACCCACACCCGTTGCAGATGTCCTCCTGCACCACCACCGTCCCGAACTCCGTCCGGAACAACGAACCCGTCGGACACACATCCAGACACGCCGCATGCGTGCAGTGCTTGCACACATCCGACATCATCAACCACCGAAAATCGGTGCGCTCACCGACGCCCGTGCCCCGGCCCGGCGGCTGCGCCCCCGGCATACCCAGGAACTGCGGTCCCGCCCCCGACTCGGCCGGCCGGTCACGGCCGGCGTCGACCGGCGCGCCGAGGACGTCCGACGACGCGGCGCCATGCCCGGCCGGGCGCGGCTGCTCGACGAACGCCACGTGCCGCCACGAGTTCGCGGTCAACGCGCCCGTGTTGTCGTACGACATGCCCAGCAGGTCCAGGCCGCCCTCCGGGACACCGTTCCACTCTTTGCACGCGACCTCGCAGGCCTTGCAGCCGATGCAGACACTGGTGTCGGTGAAGAACCCCATCCGGGGCGGCGCGTTCTCATACCCGGCCTCGGGCGCCGGGTCCAGCGGTCCGTAAAGGCTGTTCGGATCAGGAATCACCGCTGCCCTCCGCGTCCTGGTCGGTGGTGACGGCCGGCGCGGGCCCACCCGGGGTGATCCCGGCACGGCGCTGGTAGTCGGCCACCAGGTCGAGCAGCGCCCGCCCGGTGGGACGGCGGCCGGGCCGCACGTCGCAGGTGCCCACCTTGCTCTCCTGGATCAGGACGTTGGGGTCGAGGGTGATGCCGAACAGGTCGTTGGCCGAGTCGCCGGTGACCAGGCCCTCGAAACCGAAGTGGTACGGCAGCCACACCTGATGGATGGCCCGACCCTCCACCCGCAGCGGCGTGAGCCGGTCGGTCACCAGCACCTTCGCCTCGATCACCGCCCGACCGCTGACCAGATGCGCCCACCCCAGGTGGACCAACCCGGTCTCGGCGGCCAGCGCGGGTGACACCTCGACGAACATCTCCGGCTGCAACTCGGCCAGCGGGCGCACCGTCCGGCTCATGCCGCCGGCGGTGTGGTGCTCGGTGAGCCGGCTGACCGTGAACACGTACGGGAAGACCTGGCTGTGCTCCTGGGGCGGGCTCGGATTGACCGAGTTCACCGGGTGCGCGTACGACTTGCGCGTCGGGTTGGCCTGCTGGCGGTAGAGCGGGTTGCGCACCGGCGACTCGACCGGCTCGTAGTGGGTGGGCAGCGGCCCGTCCAGGACGCCGCTCGGCGCATACAGCCAACCCTTGCCGTCGCCCTGCATGACGAACGGGTCGTCACCGGCGATCCCCTCCGGCCCGGACGCGCCGGCCGGCGGGCGGTACGACGGCGGTTTGGTCTTCTCGAAGTCCGGCACGTCGTAGCCGGTCCACTCGGCCTTGTCCGGATCCCACCAGACGTACTTCTTGCGCTCGCTCCACGGGTTGCCGTCCGGGTCGGCCGAGGCGCGGTTGTAGAGGATCCGGCGGTTCGCCGGCCACGCCCAACCCCACTCGGCGGCCACCCAGTCCTGCTCGTGTCGGGACTTGCGCCGGGCGGCCTGGTTCACGCCGTCGGCGTACACGCCGGTGTAGATCCAGCAGCCGATGGCCGTGGAGCCGTCGGCCTGGGCCTCGGCGAAGCTGGACAGTGGCCGGCCGGTCGTCACGTCGTACCCGTTGATCTCGCGCAGCACGGACTCGGCGCTGGGCTCCGCGTTCGGACCGTGCGTGGGGTAATCCCAGGTGAGATCGAGCAGCGCCCGGTCGCGCGGCAGCGGCGAGCCGGCCAGCTTCTCCCGCAGCCGGCGGCCCAGGTGGTAGAAGAACCACAGCTCGGAGCGGGCGTCGCCGGGCGGCTCGACGGCCTTCTCCCGCCACTGCAACAACCGCTGCGTCTGGGTGAACGTGCCCTCCTTCTCCACGTGCGAGGCGGCGGGCAGGAAGAACACCTCGGTCCGGCACTCCTCGGGCACGATCTCGCCGGTGGCCACCTCGGGGCCGTTCTTCCAGAAGGTGGCGCTCTCGATCATGAACAGGTCTCGGACGACCAGCCAGTCGAGGTTGGCCATGCCGAGGCGTTGCGCACGGCCGTGCGCGGAACCGACGGCCGGGTTCTGCCCGAGCAGGAAGTACCCCTTGATCTTCCCGTCGATCATGTCCAGGACCTGCTGGTAGGTGCCGTGGTCGCCGGTCATCCGCGGCAGGTAGCCGTAGCCGAAGTCGTTCTCCGGAGTCGCGGCATCCCCCCAGTACGCCTTGAGCAGGCTAGCCGCGAACGACCCGGCGTTGCCCCAGAACCCCTTCTGCCCCGGATGGCGGATGCTGTCCACCCACTCGTCGAAGGTGGGGTGGTCGGCGTGGTGGGGCATGGGCAGGTAGCCGGGTAGCAGGTTGAACAGGGTGGGGATGTCGGTGGAACCCTGGATGCTGGCGTGCCCGCGCAGCGCCATCACCCCGCCACCGGGGCGACCCATGTTGCCCAGCAGGAGTTGAATGATCGCTCCGGCGCGGATGTACTGCACGCCGACACTGTGCTGCGTCCAGCCCACGGAGTAGACCAACATGCCGGTGCGTTCCCGGCCCGAGTTCGCCGTCCACGCCTGGGCCAGTTCCAGGAACTTGTCCTGCGGGATACCGCAAACCCGCTCCACCATCTCCGGGGTGTAGCGCGCGTAGTGCCGCTTGAGGATCTGGTACACGCAGCGGGGATGCTGCAACGTCTCGTCCCGCTGGGTCTGCCCACCCACCTGCGCACCGTGCGACTCGTGCCGCAGGCCGGCGGCGGTGTCCCGCTCCTTCGCGGTGTGTCCACTGCCCGAAGAATCCTCGTGCCCCTCGTACTGCCAACTGTCCTGCACGTAGCTGCCGGTCTCGGGATCGAAGCCGGAAAAGAACCCGTCGCCGTCCTCGGTGTCCTTGAACTGGTCGCTGACGATCGTCGCCGCGTTGGTGTACGCCAGGACGTACTCGCGGAAGTCCAGCTCGTTGTCGAGGATGTACCGGATCACCCCACCCAGCAGCGCGATATCCGTCCCCGCCCGGATCGGCAGGTACGCGTCAGCGACCGCGCTCGTCCGCGTGAACCGCGGGTCGACGTGGAAGACCTTCGCGCCACGACGCTTGGCCTCCATCACCCACTGGAACCCCACCGGGTGGGCTTCCGCCATGTTCGAACCCTGAATGACGATGACGTCAGCGTTGGCGATGTCCTGCTGGAAGTCCGTCGCACCGCCACGACCGAAGCTGGCCCCCAGACCGGGGACGGTGGCGGAGTGTCAAATACGGGCCTGGTTCTCGATCTGCAACGCCCCCATCGCGGTGAACAACTTCTTGATGAGGTAATTCTCCTCGTTGTCCAGCGTCGCCCCACCCAGACTGGAGATCCCCAACGTCCGGTTCAGCGGCCGACCCTCGTCGTCGCGGTCCTCCCAGGTCTCCTCGCGTGCCGCGAGAATCCGGTCGGCGATCATGTCGAGTGCCGTGTCGAGGTCGAGGTCCTCCCACTGCGTCGAGTAGGGCCGGCGGTAGCGGACCGTGGTCTGGCGCAGCGGACTCGTCACCAGGCTCTTACTCGCCGCCCCCTTCGGACACAGCCGGCCCCGCGAGATCGGACTGTCCGGATCACCCTCGATCTGCGTGACCTGCCCGTCGGCGACGTACACCCGCTGGCCACACCCCACCGCGCAGTACGGGCAGACGGACCGGGCCACGCTCTCGGCGTCCCCGGTGCGGGCGGTCAGGGCAGCCGAGCGCGCCGACTTGGCCGCCGCCCCCCGCCCCAACGGGTCCGTGCCGGTGAGCTGGCGGTACACCGGCCAACCCTCGACGAACGTCCGCAGACCCATCCCCGACACCCCCTTCCACGCGAGCGACCTCACGAACATAGGTCAGACGGTGAGTCTTCGCTAATCGAGGGGTCGCTGCCTCTCGCGGGGACGGTCCCACCGGCCCAGGCGCCACGTCAGGGCCGCAATCATCACCGCCGCGGCGGCGAGGTGCAGCACGACGAGGGCGGCTAGCAGTACACGTGCAACTCCCGCCGGGGCCGCTGCGCCAACCCCGCGAAGACCACCTCGTCGACCTCGGCCAGAGGGCCCCGTTCCCCGCCCCGCGTCTCCGTACCCATCACGTCATGCTCCCGTCCCGTCGTATCCCGTCCCACCTATGACGGGCGCGAGCACGAAAACTCATCACCCACGTCGCACGCTCCTGAGCGACACCCGGCCCGGCGGGCGGTTACCCTGACACCATGCAGGCCGTCTCGCCCCCCGCGACCGGCGTGGTCTTCCTGACCCGCCCGGGTCGTCCGGCCGTCGTGGCGCGAACGCTCACCGAGCTGGCCGGCCCCACCCGCGGCCTGGTGGAGTTGCCGGTGCGGTTGATGTGGAACGCCGAGCGCACCTTCGACCTCGGCGACCCCGACCAACTGCTCTGGATGTACGAGAACGTGCTGCGTGAGACGGCCAGCGCCGACGACCTGCGCGCCCTGATCAACGGGCGCACACTGCGGCGGGTGTGGCGGCTGCTCAACCTCCCCCGGGGCGTCCGCCTCGCCTGGGAGAGCCGGCACCGCGGCCTGCGCGCGGCGTGATCGCACCACACCTGCACGACTTCTACCGGGAGGTCGCCCGGGTGGCGTTGACCGCCGCCGGGCCGTACCGGTTCGTGCTCGGCGGCGGGGTGGCCTGGGCCGCGCACGGCCTGGTGGCCCGGCCGACCGAGGACGTGGACCTCTTCGCCGACGTGGAGGGTGCCGCCGCCGCGGCCTCCGCCGGGGTGCGGGCCGCGCTGGAGCGCGCCGGTTTCACCGTCACCGACGCCGACCCGGACAGCGAACTCGCCGACCTGTTCGACGGGTACGGCCGCGACATGAAGGACTTCGTGGTCAGCCGCGACGGGCGGCAGATCCGGCTGAGCCTGGCCCGGCTCGACCGGCAGCAGAGCCCGGTCGTGATGGACCTCGGCCCGGTGATGGACGTACGCGACCTGGTCGCCAACAAGATCGCGGCGCTGGTCAACCGGCGGGAGGTCCGGGACTTCATCGACGTGGCGGCGGCGCTGGAGCACTACGACGTGACGCAACTGCTGATGCTGGCCCGGCAGGTCGACCCCGCGCTCGACCCGGACGACGTCCGCGCCGCCGGACGGTACCTCGACCGGCTGTCCGACACGCGTTTCGGCCGCTACGGCCTCGGCATCGACGACGTCGCGCGGGTGCGCCGACGCTTCGCCACCTGGCCCCGCTGAGGCCGAGTGATCACCAACGGTGACCACCCGGCCGTCGGGATCACTTGGTCGGTCGACCGCCGGTGACCCCCAAGATCTCGCCCGTGACGTAGCTGGACTCCTGGGAGGCGAAGAAGACGTACGCCGGGGCCAGCTCCGCCGGCTGCCCGGGCCGGCCCTCCGGGGTGTCGGTGCCGAACTTCTCGACCTTCTCCTTCGGCATGGTGGCCGGGATCAGCGGAGTCCAGACCGGGCCGGGCGCGACCGCGTTGACCCGGATGCCCTGCTGCGCCAGGTCGGCGGCGAGGGCCTTGGTGAAGTTGGCGATCCCCGCCTTGGTGGTGGCGTAGTCCAGCAACTGCGGCGACGGGTCGAACGCCTGGATCGACGCCGTGTTGATGATCGCCGACCCCTCGGCCAGGCGCGGGATGGCGAACTTGCAGAGCCAGAACATCGCGTACAGGTTGGTCTTGAGCACCCGGTCGAACTGCTCGGTGCTGATCCCGAGGATGCCCTTGTCCTGGGACATCTGGTATGCCGCGTTGTTCACCAGGATGTCGATGCCACCCAGGTCGCGCACCGTCCGGTCGACCAACTCCTGGCAGTGCGCCTCATCGCGGATGTCACCGCGTACCGCGATGCCGCGCCGACCGGCCTCCTCGACGAGTCGGACGGTCTCGCGGGCGTCGGCGTCCTCCTCCTCGCCGAGGTACGAGATCAGCACATCGGCGCCCTCCCGGGCGAATGCGATCGCCACGGCCCGGCCGATCCCCGAGTCACCGCCGGTGATCAGCGCCCGCTTGCCGTCCAGCCTCCCGCTACCCCGGTACGACTCCTCACCGTGGTCCGGCTTCGGCGTCATCTCCCCGGTCGAGCCGGGCGGCGACTGCTGCTGGCCCGGCGAACCGGACTGCTGGCCGTACTGGCTGGTCGGGTCCTGCTGGGTGTGCTGGTCCTCACTCACCGAATCTCCTCGCGCCGGGCGGGTTGCTCCCCCATGAACTCCGTCCCGATCGCCCTACCCCGCGTCGTCCTGCGGAAACCGGGGCTGACGGGGCTGACGTAGCGGGAGTGACAGGCGCTGGTTATGGTGCGCGAGGCGCTCACGAGGCGCGTCAACCCCATGGAAAGGCACGTCATGACCTCTGGATCCGGTCCGTCGCGTCGCCAGGTGCTCGCGGTCGCCGCCGCAGCGGCGACCGCCCCGCTGATCGCCGCCGCCCCCGCCCAGGCGGCGGGCCCGGCCCGGTCGCGCACCTGGGACCTCACGCTGCTCGGCACATCGGACACGCACGGCAACGTCTACAACTGGGACTACTACCGCGACGCCGAGTACGACGACAGCAAGCACAACGACGTCGGCGTCGCGAAGCTGGCGACCCTGATCAACCAGATCCGACGCGAGCGACGTGGCAAGGCGACGCTGGTGCTCGACGCCGGCGACACCATCCAGGGCACCCCCCCTCGCGACGTACTACGCCAAGCAGGAGCCAATCACCGCCACCGGCGAGAAGCACCCGATGGCGCGGGCGATGAACGTCATCGACTACGACGCCGTGACGCTGGGCAACCACGAGTTCAACTACGGTCTGCCGCTGCTGGACCTGTGGATCCGCCAGCTCGGCTTCCCGGCCCTCGCCGCCAACGCGGTCAACGCGAAGACGGGTAAGCCGGCCTTCCAGCCGTACGTCATCAAGAAGATCTCCCTCGGCTTCGCCGCGCCGACCCTGCGGGTCGGCATCCTCGGCCTGACCAACCCCGGCGTGGCCATCTGGGACCGGGGCAACGTCGAGGGCAAGCTGCGCTTCGACGACATGGTCGAGACCGCGGCGAAGTGGGTGCCGATCATGCGGGCCCGCGGCGCGGACATCGTGCTGATCTCCGCGCACGGCGGCGACAGCGGCACCTCCAGCTACGGCCCGGAGCTGCCCAACGAGAACCCGGTGGCGCTGATCGCCCAGCAGGTGCCGGGGATCGACGCGATCCTCTTCGGGCACGCCCACAACGAGGTGGTCGAGCGGTTCGTCACCAACGAGCGGACCGGCGCGCAGGTGCTGCTCTCCGAGCCCTCGAAGTGGGGCCAGCGGCTCACCCGGATGGACTTCACCCTCACCCGTGAACGTGGCCGGTGGACGATCACCAAACGGGCCGCCACCATGCTGAACACCAACATGGTCGTCGAGGACCCGAAGGTACTCGCGGCCGTCCGGGCCCAGCACGCCAAGACCGTGGCGTACGTCAACCAGGTGGTCGCCACGTCCACGGTGGAGTTGTCCGCGGCGGAGTCCCGCTACAAGGACACCCCGATCCTCGACTTCATCAACCACGTGCAGACCGAGGTGGTCGGCGCGGCGCTGGCCGGCACCGCGTACGCGGACCTGCCGGTGCTGTCGATCGCGGCGCCGTTCAGTCGTACCGCCGTCTTCCCCGCCGGCGACGTCAAGATCCGCGACGTGGCCGGCCTGTACGTGTACGACAACACCCTCGAAGCCGTCGTGCTCAGCGGCGCCGAGGTACGCGCGTACCTGGAGTACTCGGCGAAGTACTTCCGCACCCTCGCGCCGGGCGCGACCGTCGACCCGGAGCAGATCAACGATCCGGCGGTGCCGGACTACAACTACGACGTGATCTCCGGCCTAGACTACGACATCGACATCGCCAAGCCGGTCGGCCAGCGCATCACCCGGCTGGTGCTGCCCGGCACCGACACCGCGGTCGCGGACGACGCGCAGTTCGTGGTGGCGGTGAACAACTACCGGCGCAGCGGCGGCGGCAACTTCCCCGGCATCGTAAAGACCCAGGTCTACAACGCGCAGCAGGAGATCCGCCAGCTGCTCATCGACTGGGCGCAGGCCGAGGGGACCATCAACCCGGACGACTTCTTCCAGCTCAACTGGCGTCTCGTCCGCGAGGGCGTGCCGGTCTTCTGACCGGGGTCCCGAGGCGGGCCGTGGGTGGCGACACCCGCGGCCCGCCTGCGCTTTCTCAGCCCTGGACGTTCCAGCGGATCGGGTCCTCGGCCTTCTCCGGTCGGTCCCGTCCGGGATCGGTCTCGGTCAGGGCGACCTGATCCTCCGGGCGGACGGTGGGCGGTAGCTCCCCGAACCGGATGTGGCGCAGGAACGCGTACTCGTCGTCGGTGAACGGTTGCTCGGTCATCGGCACCCCCTCCCCTGCCATTTTCCGACGGCGGGCAGTCCCCGCATCGGTCTGTCGGCTGAGGGCCCGCCCGTAGTTTCCAGACCAAAAACAACGCTAAGAGCGACCGGCAATAGGCGTCACTTGAGTCGGCGGGTTGTCGGTCGGGTGTCCCAGCGATAGAGCGTGCGG